>CAKZMA010000136.1 GCA_937127375.1 uncultured Coleofasciculus sp.
CTAATGAGTTGACTCAAGGATTCACCTAAGTCGCATTCTGTTTCTTTTGGTGCATAATCTCTACCTCTTAAGTATAGCGCCATAGAAGAATGGCGGAAGCTTGATTCTGGTTCTTCCAGTAAACTATTGAGAGTTTGATCTAAGTCGCATTCTGTTTCTTTTGGTGCATCGGACAGCATGGCGTCAAGGTCAGCAAACTCGTCTCCTGATTCAGTGACCATCTGCGGCTTCTGACGGTCATAATCGGCAAACAGCATTGTTGCACCAACGGGAGGTAAACGCCAACCGGATTTTCTGGGGACAGGCTGAGTACGTCCTAACCGCAGTGAGGGTAATTCTGGTAACTCACACCACGTCATTGGGTTAGCGGTTGAGAGTTCTAAGCGAACTCCAGACCAATCTTCTCCTGTGCGCTGACACAAAAAAGCCCGAACCGCGATCGCGGCGGTATTTGTGCTACTCTCTAAACGGCATAAATAGGTGGGTGTCCAGCGTGCGCCAGGAACGAAATACTCGACAATTAACTGTTGCTGGGAAACTGTCACCTGTGCCGGATAACTTAAGCTGATAATCACCGTTTTCCGCAATTCGTGCGGTTTCACCTGTTGGGCGGTTGACGCCAGTTTCTGTTTGTGTAATAACTCGTCTAAGTGGGTTTTTGCCTCCTTTAAGCTGTTTTGGGTTTCCCGTCGTTCCTGAATGCGACTACGGATTTGCTCATCTTGAAAATTTGCGATCGCTAATCGGGCGGCTAGGGGTGAAGGGGGGGGTGCTTTTCCGGGTTCTGCTTTCGGTTGATTGGGTACATGAAGCTTTTTCAGGACAGAGATTTCGTTATCAATTAGGGCAATCGTCTCTTGAATTCGCCTTACTTCGGCTTTGGCTTGGCGCAGTTGTTCCTCAGCGGGGGAGTTGGGGAGTTCTGGGTGAGAAGGAACCGCAAGACTGATGCGAATATCGGTAGGAATCACCAAATTGGCATTTCCCTCAACTTGTACTCGCACACTGCTATCATCTAGCGCCAGGGGAAGTCCTGAAATTTCGACTTGTTCTGGCGTTTCTCCATTCTCTAGGTGCAAATCGGCGATACGGCTAACGGTTGCACCAGCCGCATAGACTTTTACCTTGTCTATTTTCGAGGCGAGTTGGATGATGTTCGGCATCGGATTATCCTATGACTGATCCCAGGTACATTGTTCTATATCTCTGAGTCATCACCGGGATATGCACTTATGCCACGTTGCTATACGTAGTTTGTAGTAAGGGCTTTAGCCCTTGATTCGCTGGGGTTAACGACAGGAAACCTAACCTACAACTACTTATCGAATCGATACGTCAGGATATTTCTCTGTTGCCTGTTCCATTCAGTTGTTCGCTGGCTGAAGTGCCAACTTGGGTGTAGTTTAAAGGTAAATTTATATTCAGATCAATTGCGCCTTGATTACTGCTGAAGCCATCGACAGCAATTTGATAAGTTTGTCCAGCTTCAACGGCAAAGCTTAATTGGCTTTGTAAACCAATACAACCGTCATCATTTTGGGCAACTGTTGTTAATCCATCGACGGCGTTGCCAGTAAAGACGCTCAAGTTGGCTCAACACTTAGGTTTCTCTAGTATTCATTTTTATCAGCCAAGGGCGCTCAATGGGTGAAAAATCCGGAGAGTTTGCCAACTCTTTAAAATTGTCAGGAAATCTTTACAGAGGTTTCATAGAATCAGCCTTAAAGCGGATTGACAAATACCCGCCATTAATGTAAAGCAAATCATTTATTGTTTCATTAACCGGGCGATCGCTTGAATCAAATCCTTGGGGGCAATAGGCTTGGCTAAATGCTGCTGAAATCCGGCGGCTAGGGCTTTTTGCTGATTGGAGTCTCCCGCATACGCCGTTAATGCGATCGCAGCGACATTCGCTTGGGGTAAGGACATACCCCGAATCTGTTGCAATAAACGATACCCATCCATCTGGGGCATACCAATGTCACTCACCAGGATATCAAGGGTTAACTGGTTGAATTGTGACAACACCTCCTGTGCCGATGCCATTGTGATCACCTCTGCCCCAGCTTGTTGCAAAATGATCGTGAGGAGTTCTCGTGTGTCTGCTTCATCATCGACAACTAGAACTCGTATCCCCTTCAGGGGAATGGTATCGGACATTCCCTGAGAATCATGGGCGTTACGTCTGATTCGTTGCTTTTTATCCGGGAGTAGGGGTAATCTGACAGTAAACGTGGCACCCTGTCCTTCTCCTGGGCTCTCTGCCTGGATTATGCCATCATGTAAGTCCACAATATGACGTGCGATCGCGAGTCCTAATCCTAATCCCCCAAATTGGCGCGTCATGGAACTGTCTGCTTGACGGAAATAGTCGAAAATATGAGGAAGAATATCGGCAGAGATTCCGATACCTGTATCGCTTACCGTAATCTGGGCAAAGTCATCCACCGCCGCCAATGTCACCTCAACCTGTCCCCCGGATGGGGTAAACTTCACCGCATTGGAGAGTAAATTCCACACCACTTGTTGTAACCGCCCAGAGTCCCCATCAATCAAACCCACTTTACCGATAAAATGAGTCTGAATTTGAATCGATTTCGCCTCCGCCGCCAAATGCACTGTTTCAATTGCGGCTTTAATCGTGATCGCTAAATCAAGCCGATGACGAGTCAGAGAAACTTTTCCGCGCAGAATTCGGGCAACATCCAATAAGTCATCCACTAACTGAATTTGAATCGTGGCATTGCGTTCAATGGTTGCCAACGCCTTATCGGTTGCGGCTTGATCAAACTGACGACTGCGGAGTAGCTTTGTCCATCCCAGGATAGGATTCAGGGGAGAACGCAATTCATGAGACAAAATCGCCAGAAATTCATCTTTAATCCGGTTCGCAGATTCTGCCTCTTTACGGGCGGCACGTTCTCGTGCTAGAAGTTGTTCACGCTCTCGTTCTGCCTGTTTGCGTTCGGTGATATCCACAAATGCACCAATCACGCCGCGCACTTCACCAGAGTCGTGATACAGGGGAACAGCTTTGCCATAGATGAAGCGCACTGTGCCATCCTCAAAAACCAATTCGATTTCATCAATGATCTCTTGTCCGGTTCTGGCTGCACGCTGCATCGGTAAGTCTTCGGGGAGAAATTCTTGTCCGTTTTTATATTGTTTAAAGGGCAGAGGATGGGAACCATCAGCAGGGGTGGCGGTTGTCACGGAACCTAGTGGCATCCGCATTAAATTGTACGCCATCCGGTTAGCCGTCATCTGATGACAGTCAGGATCATGGGCAATCCAAAGTGCCGCTGGGGTAATTTCCATCAACGTTTCTAACTCTTGCACTCTGGCGTGGGCAAAGGCTTCACTCATGCGTAAGGCGGCTTCTACCCGCTTGAGTTCAGAAATCTCCATCACAGTGACACCCACTCCCAATAGTTCACCATCGGGTAAGCAAACGGGGAAGTGATTGGCTAAAGCATGGTGATAAATACCCGGTTGAACTTCACCATTAAACTCAAAGTTCAGCACCGATTGCCGAGTCTGTAAAATCTGACGCAGCAGGGGGGCAAATTCAGATGCCATCTGTGGCACTACCTCCCAAAGAGTACAACCTAAATGGTGACTCAGGGGGACTCCATTCATTGTTGCTAAGGCTTCATTGGCATAAAGATAGCGTAAGTCATGGTCAAAAAATGCCATACCAATGGGGGAACTGGCAATAAAGGCATTGAGAACCGTTTCACTTTTGCGTAGTGCGAACTCGGCTTGTTTTTGTTCGGTAATATCGCTAAAGGAAATGGCGACGCCATCGTCTAATTTGACTGCCATGTTGCGAAACCAGCCAACAATTCCTTCTGATTCGTAGCGCACTTCGATATCATGGGGGTCTCCGGTTTCTACGACGTTGACATAGCACTCAAATAAGTCACTATTGGTTTGATTCCCTGGTAGGATATTAAGCAGGCGTTGACCGAGTAACTCGGAAACCGAATGATTCAGCATTTTTGCCGCCATGGGATTGACATAACTCCACTCAAAATCAATGATTTTTCCGGCAGGATTGCGAAGGCTTTTTAGGATAGTAAACCCATCTAAGGACAGATCTTGGGCAACCCGAAATCGTTCTTGACTGAGGCGTAGCGCTTTCTTTGCCTGTTTACGTTCCGTAATGTCTCGACAGATGGATTGAACGGTGGGCAAACCATCCAGCATAAATAGGGTGGAACTAACTTCAACGGGAATTTTTTGACCGTCTTTGGTGCGATGTACTGATTCGACAACCACTCGTTTCTCTTGCAACAATTTCTGGAAACTGAGGTTAAGATTAGCTAAGGGAAAGTCCACTACATCCGCAACCGATAGGGTTAGGAGTTCTTGTCGGCTATAGCCTAACCGTTTACAAGCTTGTTCATTCACCTCAATTAATTGTCCCGGTTGATTGTCAGCCGTGAGGGGATAAACGAGTACCCAATCTTCCATGCCATTAAATAAGGTGCTGAAGCGCTGTTCTCTCTCCCCTAAGGCGGCTTCTGTTTGTTTGAGATCGGTAATATCGTTAATAAAGGCATAGAAGCCTTTCACATTCCCTTGCGGATCACTATCGGGGATATACTGCCTGCTAACGTAACGTGATCCTCCATCTTTAAACGGCATCCACATTTCAACCTTTACGGATTCACCCGCCAGGGCGGCTTCAATATCCCGGCGCATATATTCATAGAGGGTTGCACCGACAAAGTCTGCCACAGATTGACCAATTAATTGTTCGGCTGGATATCCAAACCAAGTGGTAAAGGCGCGATTAACGAAGCGGTAACGGCAATCTGAATCCACATAGGCAATTAGCGCCGGGATTGCATCCGTAATTAAGCGTAAATCGGTTTCTCGTTGTTTCAGGGTAGCTTCTGTGCGCTGGCGATCGCTAATATCGATGGTGCTACCAATCACACGAATAGGATGTCCTTGATCATCTCGTACCACCACCAGTCCTTGATCCAAGATATGAATATAGTGGTTGCTTTTGTGAAGAATGCGATATTCGACTTGATAGGAGTCTCCCTGACTCAACGCCGTGGCTGTCTCCTGATCAATGCGTTCCACATCATCGGGATGAATGCGATCGCGCCACCAGTCATAAGTGGGTTCGGCTTCGCTGAGGGAATAGCCTAAAATGCTGGTGAGTCCATCCGTTCGTTCTACGCGATTCGTATCAATCTGCCAATCATAAATTAGTGCATTCACTGCCCGGGCTGCAAATTGGAACCGTTCGTTGGCAAGACGTAGGTATTCTTTTTGCTGGCGTAGTTCGGCTTCAACCTGTTTTTGGGCGGTAGCGTCGAATAATGTGCCGATTACCCGGATAGCGTTCCCGGTTTGATTCCGTAGAATAGAGCCGCGATCTAAAATATGGGCGTAGCTACTATCTGGCTTTTGATACCGATACTCCGCTACCCAGCGATCGCCTGTACCCGCGAGTGCTTCCTGGAAACTGGCGACAACCTTTTCGCGATCGTCGGGATGTAGGTGTTCAATCCACCATTCCCAGGAATTCGCCGTTGACTCCGGGCGTTTGCCAAAGAGTTGATCATACGCCGCGTTCGAGCCAATAAATCCTTGTTCTAAGTCACACTCATAGATTGCATCCGTCGTCGCCCGTAGCACCAAAGACAGGCGTTCCTCCGTTTTCTGCAAGCTGTTTTCTACCGTCTGGCGCGTTTCTCGTTCCTGCGCCAGTTGCTGTTCATAGTGACTAACCTTGTCGTCTAACTTGCCCACTCGTTGTTGTAATGCCACAATTTGAGCCAGAAGGGTGTTGGGTTCATTTTCTTCATTTTTCATTGTTTAACTCCTTCTGACCAAACCTGTGATTACTCAAACTCGATGGAAGCATCTTAAGTTTAGATTGTAGAAGCTTGGCTGGAGGATGAGTGGATTCGTAATATTCATACACCAATTCCTCTACTCTGGTGGGATTGGCGTCTTATTAATACTAACGTTAATCCATTTTAGAACTAGACTATGCAGATTTTAATTTTTTCACCTATATCTATGGGTATATTTATGTGTTATACAGAGATCCCCGACTTCTTAAAGAAGTCGGGGATCTGGTAAGTAGGTTGATGGAAATAAATTACTGATAATCGGCAGTCTGAATATACTCTAACCGCGCCGCATCCCGAATTCCGTACTCTGGGCGACAGAATCGGTCTAATTGCGCTTCAAAAAATGCCCGATTCGCCTGCAAATGCTTCGGATTCGGGTCATCTAGGGGATACAACAGTGCTGTTCGTAACGCCTGAAATACCGCCGATGTCACACAATACATCGATCGCTGAAAGGTGATGCCAATTTGATTCAGGATATCACTTTCACGGCGACAACGCTTTTCATAGAAGTCTCGCAGATAAGGCGGTAAGAAATGTAACATATCCTGCATCAGCAAGGTTGGCGGAATTCCCGCCGAACCGACGGGGAATTTATCGGCGTAGAGCACCCCATAATGGAAGTCTTTTTGGTCACTCGGTACTTCCCCTGCTTGGGCATTATAGGACTTCGTACCCCTAAACGGTGCCGTGCGATAGAATACCGACTCCACATAGGGAAGCGCCGCCTCATACAGCCAGGTAAACCCCTTGGACTTAGGAATCACCTCATAGCATTCCCCTTTCACATACACATGATGATAGATCGGACGACCCGCGATCGCGAATATGCCATTCACCAAAAAGTTCATCGCTTCGGGGACAGAGGTGATTTTTCCTTCATCGTAGAGATCAGACACCTCAAAAAACACCGGTGCCATTACTTCCCAGAATAGCCCTAAAAGACTATAGTACGACGCCTGACGACACTGTTCAATAAACATTTCTGGGAACAGCTTATGCCATCCCAGCATCACCGGATTTCCTTTAAAATACGCCTGAATTGCCCGATTTGCATTGTCCTTATACTCCTGGGTATCCAGATAAGGGTCAAACTTATTCACCGGGGCGTACATATTTCGATGCCAAAGCATTGCCCGCATACAAGCCTCAGCAAACTCCATATTAATCCGGTCATGCCACCAGTGATGCAATAACTTGGGCATTTTCTGGGTTTCCCCTGTCTGAATAAATTCCACAAGTTCCGGATGCGCCGTTGCTTGACCCCGCCAAATCCGTAAATCGGCATCATCTCCGGCATAATGATTATGGAGGTCTAAATATTCTTTGGGTAGAAAATATTTAAAGAAGGGAAACGGATTTAAAAAGACTCGTTCGCCGATATAAAGCAAATCCCGCCAATAGAAATCCATTGGCACCGCATACGCCTTCCAGATGCCAATAATTTGCATCAGATTTTCCGGCGTATCGGGAACCATCGCCCCCCCTGCTTCCAAGCGGTGAATAATATCCGCCAATTCATGCTGAGACGGGGGTAATTTCGTTGCTGGTTTTGTTGGAGTTTGTACCATGGTTATCAAGTTTTTAGTGTTGACCCTGCACGTTGTTCAAGGAAATGATTTTTAATCCTGTAGGGGCGGGTTTAGGGATTAATATTA
>CAKZMA010000137.1 GCA_937127375.1 uncultured Coleofasciculus sp.
GAATTAGCAAGGGACTGGCGAGTTTAAACGTAGCTTCGAGGAAGAAGCGATCGCGCCTATCCGGTTGTGCGGGAGTGACTCCCAATGCGGCTGCGATCGATTGGCTGGTGGTGGGTGGCTTGGCGTAGGGTTTTGACCAACAACGATCAAGAGTCAACCAGGCGACGCGATCGCGATGTTGTCTTAAATCAAATTCCCAGACTTGCCATTCGTCTACATGACAGCGACCAAAACCCCGCCGCTTTTTCATCCCGATGCTGATTTCACTAGACTTTAACCCCTCTAAAACTAGAGCTAATGCTTCTTTTAGCTGATTCTCATCGCTTTCCTGATCAATCAGCAATTCAAACTTAAGCGGAAACTGAGTTCCTGCTGATAATAATTCCAAATCATACTTGGCTTCGTCAGCCGCTGTCCCCGTTTCACTATCTATTTTCACACCATCTCGCAGCTCCACTCTAGGATTATCACTGCTAAAAGCATCATCAATAATTAAAGGACTTTGCGTATCTTGCTTTTTGGTATCTAACTTCTGCTGTTCGGGTAAATGTTTTTCATCTTCATAGGCAAATAAGTCACCAAATAGTTTTGCAGCTATATCCTGACGACGTTCACTTTTGCCGTAGTCACGCTCATACTCATGTAAATAATTTCGTAAACTTCCAGCAATAGATGAACCCGTTAATAAAGCTTTGGCACTGATACTATCACGCAACAGCATTAAATCCGTCGGACCTTCAGCATCACCATTACCCAAACAAGTGGGCGTATCTAGAACCAGTACACCACACACAATAATCCGCTTGACAATATGTCGCCCTTCACGTTCTCTACTCATTATTGTTCTCCTTAGTTGCTTGCTTTGCAACTGCCATGATTAGGCGTAGTGTGTATTCGAGTTTCAGCCTATCGACCTGTTCAGGTGGGACGGATTCGCTAGCCACTCTAATGTCTAACTTTCCTGAATCTAGCCAATTGCTTGGGTAATCTAACCACTCACCAATCAGCGTTTTCAGTGCTTTTCCTCCATTGACTTTCGTCGTTTCAAATTGAGTGTCAGCGTTTTGGGGAAGATTGTTCAGCAGTTCAATGACTGGATTTTGACTCTCCTCAGCTAGCGCTTGTCTGGCTACAATCATCAGTCGAGAAAGTTGGCTGTTAGTCATTTTGTTTGGTTTAAGCTGAGTATAATTAACTTTCTCTAGAAGTAGCCTATCCAGCTTTTGCTCCAGCAACCGCTTTGCCATCTGTCTGGCTATTTGACTATCTTCGGAGTTGGGTTCTAGCTGTGGCGTAGTCCAGTCAGTTTCTGAGTCTGAGTCTGAGTTTAGGAATCTAGCAGTAAATTTGGGATAATCTTCTAGCCAATTCACGGCTACTCGTCCAAAACCATCAACCCGTCTTTCACCAATCCCTTGATTTTCCAGGTTAACAATTTGGTCAGAATTGAGTTTGCCATTATGTTTGAATACAAAAACACTACCTGCTGCTAAAGCTGGTACTTGAGGTAAAGGTAACCCCCATTTTCGGTTAAATCCCCCCACAATTAGACTACTGGTATAGCTAGATTGGGCTTCTAGTTTCACCGCTAGTAATTTTTCCAGTAACTCAGTTAAAGGATTAATGTCTTGAGATGTTTCATTTGATCCTGAATTAGTTGGCGGTATAACCACATACTGCCCCCATTCATCGCGTAAAATCAGGTCACTCAGGAGAGTAATGCGTAGAATCTCGCGATCGCACCGTTGTTCAAAGTCAGCGAACTCTGTCCCCAGTTCGTGCCAAATCTCAGCTACTTCTACCTGATCGATCTTGACTTGTCCGTAACCTGCACTCTGAGAACCCCCTAACCATACTTGGTTTGGCTCGAGTAAGGGTTTGATTTTCTCTACATCGTCAGCCTCATCACATAGAATCACCGCCTGAAACGTTTGTCCTGCATCTAGAGCCTCGTAGCGAAAGACAGCACCGCTTCCTTCAATCCCTCTACCTCTTTTGCGATCGCGTTGGTTATGAATATTAATCCGGCGTTGTTCTGGGTAAAGAACAACATCTTCATCATCTACAGTACAAAACTCGGCTTCTAAGGATTTGTAGGAAATATCCTGATTGGGTAGCTCATAGCTGAAATCATAAACCACTAACTCTTCTGACTTAGAGAAGTCAGCATCTTTTTCCTTCAACCAGGAACGGGGTATAGGCAAAGTCCGCTTTTCTTTGACGTTACTATACAGATAGGCATTCAAATAACGAGTACTACCATCAAAGAACAATCGCCTCACATCTGGGAATTTTGAGTCATCTAAAATGTCATCAGTGCTTCGCAATCCGTGACGCTGGAGATAGCGACGAATCAACACCCCTCGAATCATACTACCGGGAATGTACGAATAAGAAACGTCACTGTTAGGATCGCCTTGAAGTGAAGTCGCCAATATAGGCTGTTGAGTATGCAGTAAAAATGTAATGGCTTTCATACCCGTGTCTCCTGCTCAAAATAACGGAGATGGTCTTGAGTAATATTTTTACCCGTTGAATCATGCAGCGTACAGCATACATGACCCCGCCCTCGATTGCGTCCACTCCCAACCCGCCGCAGTGCTAATATCCCAACGGCTAGAAGTGCTAGCATATCTGCTGTTGGTGTTTCTTCAAACAGTAGAGAAGCCGTCAAACACAAGTCTCGCAGGACAACCCGACTAGAACGCAAGCTATGTTCAGCAGGTGCGCCGTCTTTGGAGTCAATAGCCGTTTGGCGACGAATTGTTGTCAGGGAAGAGAGAACATCTGATTCTGTTAGCTTCCTCTGATGTTTAAAACGTGTCCTTTCTTGGTCGAGTTGTCGTCCTACTTCTGTTCGCAAGTCTTTTGGTAAACAAGCATCCCCGACGTGCATTTTAGAAATAGTTTCGAGAGTGCTACCAGAAATGCCAAACAGATGATTAGCTGTCTGTTGCCAACGGGAGCGGCATTCTTCAGGTAACATAACTACTATATTGTCGCACTCCTCACTCAACAATCCTTTGAGAGTTCGTCCCCGCAAATAGGGAAATCCATTAGAATCATGTTCGACTTCCTGGTCAACTAAACCGGCTACTCCATCCCCCCGTCCAAAGGTCGTGTCACTCAATAGTTTAATTTTTAGATGGTAAATTTTCATGATTTTTTTCCTCTAGGGGGACATGAAACTCCATTGCTTCAATCGCATCAAAGTAAGCACAGATTCTCTCATCTGTTCTAGGATCGTCAGTCCAGCCCGTTTGATGAAGGTCATCCGTTTGTGCGGCTGAAAAACAGGGCAAATAGTCTTTATGCAAACCATAAACTTGCAAAAACTGTTTAGTTTTATCTGAACCCTGGCGTAACTGTTCCCGTAAAGCCACTACCTTATTACGACGACCTACCCAATTGGGATGAGTATTAAACTCGCGGACAACTTGGGAAAAATCCGTCCAATTTCGCCAATCACTCTCAGAGTGTAAATATACAGGTCGCATGGTTAGATTGCCTTCAGGGACTTGATATTCTCGCTTACGAATGTCGCTGATTGAGCCTAATAACCCGCTAGCAGCGATGTGCCAGTCAAGTGCAGAAAAATCTAACCTTCTCAATCGTTTCTTTTCATCAAGCACAAAGTTTTTAGCATTTCTGCACAACGCCTCACTTAATTGATAAGCTCTGGCAAATGGATAATGAGTTTTGACAATGGCAATTCCTGCACAAGCCGTTAATTTTTTGCTTTTGCCATCGGGAATAGTTGCCGTTTCTGCTTCAAATGCCTTGAGGTAGAGTGCAGCTAAGGTTAATCCCAAACGTCCATCACAAACAAAAGTGACATCATCGCCGCCATAAACAATTGGACGAAAGGGTATATACTTTTTTCCGTCTCTTTCGGTAATGGCAAACTGTTCCGACAATTTACCTTGTGCTAATTGAAGTACTTTATTAGCAACAACTTTGAGAGCGTTTACTCCAGCTTGATCAACTTTCTTAGAGAGGTCACGCATACGCATAATATACTCTCGATCTGATTGAGATTGATTCCCGTACTCTTTGAAGCGATCGCCCATGCCATTTCCATCAGCATGAACAATAGCCATATAGCTAATGCGACCTTCCGTGCGACCTAAATCATCAACATCATAGGCAACTTGATAATCGCCTAGCTCTAAATCGCCAAAGATAGTTTCTCTGAGCTGTTTGTTAGCGGGTTCACTCTGTTTTGGGTCAACGGCTCTGAGTTTTTCAACGATTTCTCTGGAGACAGGATAACGGGTAGGAACATTGTAGCGATCGCTGGTATCTACGGCGACTAATCCAGTGGAAAGACAGTTAGCTGTTACACCTAAGCCCAGTAACGGTGCAGAAGGATTATACTCGCGTTTCTTTTGCTCCAGTTTTTTGATTACGCTATCAACCGTTTTGCTGAGTTGATTACCCCATTCAAAGGGTTGACTATGAGCGACTACAATTTTTAGACCCGGTGCTTCTCGCAATACCTTTTCGCTTAAGGTTTTGGTAAATATGATGGCACAATCTATATCTTTGAAAAGAAGAACAGCATTACCCCCTCCTGTGTAGACTAATTCAGCATCAAGATTATCATTTTCAATTCTTTTCTCTTGTTGATTGCCATCTGGGATATAAACATTATCTCCAAACCTTTGCCGCAAAACCTGTTTAACCCAATAATTGGTTGCTTGAGCGACTAGGTAGGATGCACCAATGTTTTCCCGCAGGCGGTTACTACCAAATATGTAGGGTTGTATTCCCGTTGTATCAATTACACTCACAATATATTGGCTCATGGTGCGTAGTAACGATTATTTGCTTTAATCCATTCCTTAATATGAATCTGAAGATTATCAAGCTCTTTGCAGCCAAACACAGCAAGTTTTGGATCTTCTGTGGTCACTTCAGTTTCAACTTTCAATTCCTTTTCTATATCCTTTGGCTTATTGTAGCAACAGACGAGAGCGACACGCGCCTGATCACCACCGAGTTGACGCGCTCTAATATACGCTTCAAATAGTTTGGATTTACACAGTGGCTTGGTGGCATCAGTGGTGCAAGATAAAGCAAATAGTTGATGGTTTTTCATAAAAGCAACATCAAATTCAAATTTTTCCTTTTTGGCGTCCTCTACTTTAAAACTCATTCCACTATCATGTATCCAACCTGGATGGCTTTTTGAAATTTCTTCGACTTGACTCAATACATAATGCTCAAGCCAAAGACCATCAAGCCACTGGCAAGCGTGTTTAGATTTCGCGAATCTACCCTTTTCAGCAAATTGCTTTAGTGATAACTCCACGTCTGACTCACTCAAATAGTCTTGATCTCGTAAAACCTTAATTACTTGTTCTATTTGGGGTATATATTCCGGAATCCACAAAGCCTTGTAGAAATCACCTAACTCTTTAATTAGTATATAATTCTGTTTTTGGAAAATCTCTAGAATAGGTTTGTCGTTTTCTATTTGTTTGAGATGTTCCTGCAAAAAAACATTCAAATTACGACGAGAGACATCAGGAGTTATGGGAACTGTTACTGCATCTATGGCTTTGTCTTTATTCCATTCCCATTCAGGTGGTTTATTCGGCTTTTTTTTCAGTACCTTTACGGTGGGCTTTAAAACGTTATCACACCACCAACGCCAAGCTATTACTAAGTTGATGTCAGTGTGAAGTTTTGCTAGCTTTAGATGAAGACTGACTAACTCTGGTGCCGTTTCTACTAATTTAGAGTAAGTCATAGGATCTTGCTTAAGATATAGTTCGTGCAGATCAAATATTTTTCGCAATGAAAGTTTAACGGTGACGGGTTCTGGATGGGGAGAATTATTCTCTCTATCTATGAGCATTTGTAGACTTCGAGCATCAAGATAACTAAATTGAGTATTCTTAACCCCAGAAGCTTCAAATAAAGCACGATAGCTGTGAACTGACATTGCCTTTGTGCCGCCTGTGTAATTCAAACCGAAGGTAGGGTCTAAATATTTATTGAATTTTTTTTCAACTTGAGCTTGAATTTTATTTTGAATGCAGCGGGAGTTAGCCTCATTTCTGCCTAACGAAATAGGCATGACATTGATCGGCTCTAACATTCTCTTTAAACAATAGGCTTTACTCGTCGTGTCTGTACTATGTAGTAAGTAAACGCTGCCTCCCTCATTCAGCAACATTTTGGCTGCTACATAATTAGGCAAAGGATTTTCTCCAATGAGCAAGAACAGATGATCGACTTTGTACTTATCCAACTCAGATGTGTTCA
>CAKZMA010000138.1 GCA_937127375.1 uncultured Coleofasciculus sp.
GTCATTTGAGGTTAAGCAGGGTGATAGGATTGGGATTATTGGGCGTAACGGTGCGGGAAAATCAACGTTATTGAAGATTTTAAGCCGGATTACCGAACCGACAACGGGAAGGATTCAGATTAAAGGGCGAGTTGCCAGTTTGCTGGAAGTGGGGACAGGATTTCACCCAGAATTGACAGGACGAGAAAATATTTATCTCAATGGCGCGATTCTGGGAATGAGTAAGGCAGAGATTAAGCGAAAGTTTGATGAAATCGTTGACTTTGCTGGAATTGAAAAGTTTTTAGACACGCCAGTTAAGCGGTATTCGTCGGGGATGTACGTGCGGTTAGCGTTTGCAGTAGCAGCCCATTTGGAACCGGAGATATTAATTGTAGATGAAGTGCTGGCGGTTGGTGATGCGGTATTTCAGAAAAAGTGTTTGGGAAAGATGGAGGATGTGGCGAAACAAGGAAGAACTGTCTTGTTTGTGAGCCACAATATGCAAGCAATTTCTACTCTGACACACAATTGTTTTTTATTATCTAAAGGACAGTGTGTTTATTGGGGAGCAACGGAAGGTGGGATTACTGAGTATCTGCGTGAAGGGTGCAACGAAGAATTAGTCTACACAGACCTGCCATCTGATTTCGAGCCTAAAATTACACGAGTAGAATTACATACGTCAGAGCCAAACAACACCCAAATGCATGGTGAACCCATGGAAGTGCATTTTGAAATTACCACACCAGTGTCGATTGAGGATGCCTCATTATCATTCCAAGCCTATAACTCGTTACAGCAACCGATACTTCACCTTTGGATATTCGATTCAGATTTACCCATGTGTCGTGAAGCTGGTCAATTTTATTTAATTTGTCGAATTCCTAAAATGCGGCTATATATGGAGCGCTATAGTCTTAAGGTTCACTTTTCTGAACGTGCGGGAGGAAATAAATTTCAAACAATAGAAAATATTTGTCCATTTGAAGTAGTTATGTATGGTCGGTCTCGTGAGTTTGAATGGCGGTCTGGAACATGTGCCTATCTAGAAGAAAGTGAATGGGAAATCAAACAACTACAGCCCTCAAAAATATGAGAAATTTTATTAACCTTTTAAAACCTAAATCAAGCCCCGTTGATTTAGATCCTATCTTAAAAGTGATACCAGAGCTTGAACAGCTTAACTCCTATTCCCTCTCTGGAATCCAGGTATTGAAAAAGCTTTACAGCTTGGGTCAAGATGTCGTTAACCGCAAGATTCCTGGAGATTTCGTTGAATGTGGTGTTTGCAATGGCGGCTCGGCTGCTGCAATCGCATCTGCTCTTGGCAACACCGAGCGCAAAGTTTGGCTCTATGATTCCTTTAGGGGTATGCCAGCCACAAGAGAAATAGATGGTTCGGAGGCTGCCAAGTATGTTGGTAGATGTGTGGGAGCAGAAGAAAAAGTACGAGAAGCAATGCGGATTGTGCATTTTCCTGAAGAGAGCTGCATAATTCGGAAGGGTTGGTTTGAGAACACCTTTAATGAGCCTCTGCCACGAGCGGTGTCTATTCTTCATATTGATGCTGACTGGTATGATAGCGTCATGTTGTCTTTGAAAACCTTTTATGAGCGGGTAGCAGATGGTGGAGTTATCATAATTGACGATTTTGGACACTGGGAAGGCTGTCGAGAGGCGTTCTACGATTTCATCGCTCAGCGTGGTTTAAAACCTCTCCTGGAAAGATTTGGACATACTCAAGCCTTCTGGGTCAAGGGACGAGTGCATAACCGTGAATTTACTCACAGATGGGATATTCCATAAGTTTTGCTGTATTATGAGTCAATCACTTCAAGAAATTAAGACCTATTACGACAATCACATTACTGGCAAACTGAAAGGATTTGTCGAAGGAAATTTACGGATTGAATGTGCTTGGCAGACAATTGAGAAATGGATGCCCAAGAATCCTCAGCGTATATTGGAGGTTGGCTGCGGTATTGGTGATATTTGCTGGCGGATGACTCGTCGCTGGCCAGAATCTGAGGTTGTGGGATTGGATATTAGTTCTAAGTCCTTGCAAATTGCCCAACAACTTTTTAGTTCACCAAGACTATCTTTTGTTGAAGGAACACTTGGAGAAAGTGTAGTCACAGGGAAATTTGACTTGATTGTGTTGATGGATGTGTATGAACATATAGCTGTTGCTGATAGACCTACTCTACATCAGACATTGAGAGAAGTACGAAGTGATCAAGGTAGAATTATTCTCTCTTTTCCTACTCCGCGCCACCTAGCATTGTTACGGCAACATCAGCCAGACCAAATTCAACCTGTAGACGAAAATGTTAATGTGGCTACGATTTTGGCGCTGGCAGAAGATACGGACACCCAAATCTTGCTATACCAAGAAGTTGATGTTTGGCACGAAGGAGATTATGCTCATGCTGTGCTAGGAAAGCGGGACGGTTGGGTCACTGCGACTAACTCTTTTTCAGCTAACAGTAGGGGGATTAAACGAAGGATTCGCCAATTGTTACTGGATAAAACTCAACCGCTTATTCCACCTCGTTCGCAAAGGCTTGCTTTGGTACACGAACGCCTTGGTTCAGAAGCCTATCCGAATAGAAATAATATTTAAGCTAAAAGAGAATATTTAAGACCAACAAAGATAGAGCAGCTTTCAGCAACATGATTCAAAAAATATATTCTAGGATTTCATAATCAATCGATGTCAGAATTTGGTGATTTTCTCAAGCCTCAATGTATACCTAGTAAACTGGACATTTTTGCTGTTCGGCAAGCTATTTTAGACGCCCTCCATTTCCATCTAAAAGATTTTAGTGGCACATTACTCGATATTGGTTGTGGATATATGCCTTATAAACAGCTAATACTGAAACCGCCAAGCCATGTACAGAAGTACATTGGCTTAGATCTCAAGGACAATACCTACCAGAAGCCTGATTTAGAATGGGATGGATGTACCATCCCCTTATCCGATAATTCAGTTGATTGTGCCTTAGCCACGGAAGTTCTGGAACATTGCCCAGAACCGGAATTGTTAATGCGAGAAGCACTAAGGGTGTTGAAGCCAGGAGGTCTACTCTTCTTTACAGTACCCTTCCTTTGGCCCCTGCACGATGTACCACATGATGAGTATCGTTACACACCCTATTCTCTAGAGCGACACCTGCGAAATGTTGGGTTTGAGCAAATCAACTTAAAAGCACTTGGCGGTTGGGATGCAAGCTTAGCCCAGATGATTGGATTGTGGGTACGCCGCCGACTGATGCGATTCCCTCGCAAGCGAGCCGTTTTGTCGAGACTGGTTCTTCCCCTTATCTGGTTACTTACCAAATTAGATCAACCCCCCACAGAATTCTATGAAAGCTGTATGATTACTGGTCTTTCCGGAACAGCAATTAAACCTATAGTATGAACAAACCACTTGCCCTTATTGCACCTCAGGTGGGTGCTTACTCAGAAACATTTATCCGGCGACACATGCAGGATTTGCTGCCAGGAGGCACAGTGATAGTGACAAATACTGTTGATGGGGTGTATGCGGGTCATTGGACTGTCGATTGTCCTATCTTGGCATTAAATCAAGTGCAGTGGGGGGGACTTAACCAAGGCATGGTTCATTTTCTCACTCGAAAGCTTGGTTGGCGGTCAGCAGAAGATTCAGTCTTTTTAGTGGTTAAACAATTCTTAGAAAAACATAAAGTCCAAGTGATTTTGAGTGAGTATCTGGATTTTTCTGTGCCTTTTTTTCAGATGGCTCAAAAGTTAGGCATCCGTTTTTTTGCTCACGCTCATGGGGGGGATGTTTCGGTACAATTACGTAATCCCAAATGGCAAACCGAATACTTACTGTATAATCAAGCAGATGGAGTCATTACCGTCAGTGAGGCTAGTCGCCAAAAACTAATAACGCTTGGTCTAGAAGCTTCTAGGGTACATGTCATTCCTTGTGGTGTAGATGTACCCGAAAAGCCTGTGGTGAGAACCGAGAAGGAAATGATTCACTGTTTAACTGTGGGACGTATGGTATCTAAAAAAGCTCCCATTTTACTCTTAGACGCTTTTAGGCGTGCTGTTGAAGTCTGCCCAAAGTTTCGGTTAGATTATGTAGGTACAGGACCTCTGTTACCAGCTATACGACAGTTTATTAAAGCCTTTAATCTGGCAGATAAAGTGAGACTACATGGAAGTCAACCCCATAACGTTGTCTGCCAATTGATGGAATGGGCAGATATTTTTCTGCAACACAGTATGACTGATCCAGACTCTGGCGATCAGGAGGGATTACCCGTTGCAATTTTGGAAGCAATGGGATATTCTTTACCCGTGGTTTCAACTCGACATGCAGGTATTCCGGAAGCGGTTGTAGATCGCGAAACAGGTTTTCTAGTAGATGAAGGAGATAGCGTGGATATGGCTCAAAAGATAGTGTTATTTGCACAAAACTCAGAGTTGAGGTTAAAAATGGGTGATGCTGGTTGGCAACGAGCTAGAGATATGTTTTCCTGGGAGCATGAAAAAGGCAAACTACTGGAGATAATGAATTTGGCGAGGTAAAATATACTGTAAGCTGTTCGGCATTTAAACCTTAATATCAATAACGGCAAAAGCCTTGTAGTG
>CAKZMA010000139.1 GCA_937127375.1 uncultured Coleofasciculus sp.
AAGGTGAGGTGATTGCTTTTACCGATGCGGATTGTATTCCAGCATCGGATTGGATGGAAAAGGGCGTGGTAAACTTACTGAAAGTTTCTAACTGTGGTTTAGTGGCAGGTAATATTGAAGTCTTTCCAAAAGATATAAATCGCCCTACATCGGTTGAACTTTTTGAGATGGCAACTGCTTTTCCTCAAGAACAACATCTGAGAGATATGAAATATGGAGCTACGGCAAACTTATTTACATTCAAGTCTGTGATTCAAGAGGTGGGAACGTTTAATCAAGATCTTAAGTCAGGAGGAGATTTAGATTGGGGAAGACGGGTTTATGATCACGGATATGAGCAAGTTTACGCTGAAGAGGTTCGGATGGCTCATCCAGCCAGAGCCTCGTTCAATCAGATACACCAAAAAGTAGTTCGACTAGCTGGAGGTCATTATGATCTTTTAAATAGAAATTTATATCATTTCTTTCACCCAGGTACTTTTCTTTTCGCAATCTCTAACCACAATCTGCTTCCTGCCAAATTCCTAAAAAGCCTAATGTTTTGGGTAATTTTGTGCCAAGATTTACTTCCGCCTGTTAGGTATATTATGAGTACTTTTAAAAATCCTAAACTAAAAAAAATAAAGGAAAAAATTAAAGTGTCTTTGGTAATTCTTTTTGTCCGATATACAAGTGCTTGGGCTAAGATAAGAATTCGATTTGGCGAAAGTCCAGCTCGACTTTAAATTAGATGCTTTCAATAATTTATATACGTCACCAAGTATAAAGTGTTGGCATCCTGGAAATGAGTATTAAAATTGCTTTACGATCCCTTGATTGTTTTAAATATAGAGAACAGGCAATATTACTATGGACTATCACTCTCATCCATTTGTGTCCGTCATCATTCCCGTCTATAATGACGCCGAGCGTCTGAAACTCTGTTTAGAGGCTCTGGAAAATCAGACCTATCCCAAAACGGGATATGAAGTGATTGTTGTCGATAATGCATCAGATGAAGTAGCAGATATTAAAGGGGTAGTCGCTCAATTTGGTCAAGCTACTGCGGCTTATGAAAGCACTCCCGGTTCTTATTCGGCTCGAAACAAAGGGATATCCTTCGCGAAAGGTGAGGTGATTGCTTTCACCGATGCTGATTGTCTTCCAGCATCAAATTGGATGGAAAAAGGGGTTTACTATTTACTCAATACACCCAACTGCGGTTTAGTTGCAGGGAAAGTCAACTTTTTTTTCAAGAATCCAGATAAACCAACAACTGTTGAACTTTACAACAGTATGACAGCTTTCCGTCAAGAGTTTTACATACAGCAATTTTGTGGTGGAGTGACAGCAAATCTTTTCACCTGGCGCACAGTCATCAATCAGGTAGGAACATTTGACGAGCGGCTGAAGTCTTTTGGGGATTTGGAATGGGGCAAGCGAGTCTTTTTAGCTGGATATCAGCAGTTTTATGCTGCCGATGTTGAAGTTAAACATCCGGCTCGCTATTCTTGGGAAGAGCTTTATAAGCAAACTATTCGCAAAACGGGTGGGATATATGACTACTTCATCCAACGGGAGAATTCTTTGATCCAGCGCAATATCATGTTTGTTAGCCTATTATTTGAAGATTTAATCCCCCCAGTTAATTTTACAATTACTACCTTCAAAAATCCTGATGTAAAAGGATTTATCCAAAAAACTAAAGTTTCACTGATGCTCTTGATAATTCGTTATGTCACTGCCTGGGAAAAAATACGATTAAAGTTTGGAGGCGTTTCCCTGCGCGAGTAATGAATGTTATCGTGTTCATTAATTATTCTCTAATGACTCAAAATTATATGGTATATTTTTATGAGAGTTGCCTTGATTGTGCATAAATTTCCGGTTCTATCCCAAACCTTTATCCTGAACCAAATCACCGGGCTGATTGATCGTGGTCATGAGGTCGATATCTATACCGAACAGTGGGGAGACTGCACTAAAGTTCACCCAGATGTTGAAACATATAGTTTGCTTAAGCGAAGTTACCGACTCACCTCCGTTCCGGGAAATCAGTTTTGGCGACTCATTAAAGGTATCGGTTTATTCGGGCGTCATTTTTATAGGGCACCAGACCTGTTCTTGCAGTCCTTTAATGTCAAGAAATATGGACTACAGGCAATAGGACTATGGCTGATGTATTCCGCTATTTCCTTGATTGATAAACAGCCTTATGATATTGTTCATTGTCAATTTGGTACTCAAGGGTATCAAGGTTTATTTTTTCGCCATCTGCTACACCCTAAACCTAAACTCATTGTGATGTTTCGTGGTCATGACATCAGCCGTCATCCGCAGGAAAAGGGGATTCATGTTTATGATGAACTCTTTAAAGCCAGCGATTTTTTCCTGGCGAATTGTGAATTCTTTCGGAAGCGAGTGATTCAGTTAGGGTGTGATCCAAATCGGATTGCTGTTCATCGGTCAGGCTTAGACTGCGGCAAATTTACGTTTGCGCCTCGGTCAATTCCCCCCGATGGTCGAATTCGTATTGTTACGACGGGACGTCTAGTGGAGAAAAAAGGCATTGAATACGCGATTCGTGCCGTCGCTCAACAAGCCCGCACCTATGCAAATCTGGAGTATTGGATTGTCGGAGACGGACCTCTTAGAGATAATTTTCAGACTTTAATTCAGCAGCTTCAGTGCGACTCTGTAATTAAACTGGTTGGTGGGAAAACACAGCAAGAACTCATTGATATTCTTAAACAGACTCATCTGTTTATGGCACCCAGCGTTACTGCCCAGGATGGAGACCAAGATGCGCCCATAAATGTCTTAAAGGAGGCGATGGCGATGGGAATACCTGTAATCAGCACCCTTCACGGTGGCATTCCAGAGTTAGTGGAGGATGGAGTTTCTGGCTTTTTAGTGCCTGAGCGTGATGCTGAAGCATTAGCAGAAAAGCTGGGATATTTGATTGAACACCCGGAGCGCTGGACAGAGATGGGACAGGCAGGACGCGCTTATGTCGAGCAGCACTATAATATTCATCGATTGAATGACAAGCTGGTGCAGCTTTATCAGCGACTCTTAGAAACAGATGATTTAGCGGTGCGATCGCAACCCGCCCTCATGGAACCCAGCCATCCCTGATCAGCCCAAAGAAGCTTATCAGACAAAAATAGTCAGTCAAGATAGGAGTTAATTATGACCGAACCCATTGTCACCATCGTTGTTGTCCCGCGTGAGCGATTTAGCTGCGCTCCTCGATCTCTCGAAAGCATCTACGAATATACCCAGATCCCGTTCAAGTTAGTCTATGTTGATGGCAATTCACCCGCTCATATTCGGAATTACTTAGAGACAAAAGCCACAGAAAAACAGTTCACGCTGATTCGCAAAGACTATTATCTCTATCCCAATCAAGCCCGAAATATAGGCTTAGCAGAGGTTGATACACCCTATCTTGTCTTCGTTGACAACGATGTGATTGTCACAGCCGATTGGCTGCAAGCGCTGATCAGTTGTGCCCAAGAGACAGGTGCAGCCGTAGTGGGTCCTCTGATGTGTCAATACGAACCCCTCCATGAAGAAATTCACTTTGCTGGAGGCGAATCTCATATTTGGGTGGATAAGATCGGACGGCGGCGTCTACGGGAAAAAATGTATAGCCAAGGTCAAGCCGTCGAGAAAATTCGGTCGCAGCTTCAGCGCCACGAAACAGAATTGGCTGAATTTCATTGTGTTCTCGTCCGCAAATCCATCTTCGAGACAATTGGGCAACTGGATGAGCAAATGCTCAACACCAAAGAGCATTTAGACTTTTGCATGAGTGTGCGAGACGTTGGAGGCTCCGTCTACTTTGAGCCAGCATGTGTGGTTACCTACGTACCGGGGCCTCCCTCGGAGTGGAGTGATTTGCATTACTATATGCTTCGCTGGAGTGACGATTGGACGTTGGCGAGCCTCAACCGCATGCGACAGAAATGGAATTTAGCTGAAGATGGCTACTTTACAACTAAATACAAAAAGCTGGGGTGGCGACGCAAAATGACTATCGTTGCTCCGATTATTTTCCGGTTAACCTTCGGACTCTATAGCCCCAAGCTAGAGAAGGTATTGATGTGGTTCGATCATCGCCTGAATCGCTATTTGACCGCTCGTCATGCCAAGGAACAAAAACGGCAGCAGCAGTTCAATACTCCGCCTGCTCAAAACTTAATCTCAAGCCCTGCTAATCGTTAATCACTCACTACTACTAGCTAGATACATGAAACAACCGTTTTTATTCTCAGTCATTATCCCCAGCTATAACCGCCCCCAGCAACTGGCGGCTTGTCTGGAATCTCTAA
>CAKZMA010000140.1 GCA_937127375.1 uncultured Coleofasciculus sp.
GAACGGCGAAAGTCCGATTCACTTTGATTCAGGAGGATATGCACCCGACGGCTGGCGGCTAAATCGGTGAAGGTGGCAATCACTTCCTCTGCTAACGCCACCAAATTTACAGGTTGGCGCTGGAGTTGTAGCCCCTCGGCATCATTACGATAAACATCCAGCAGCGTCTGGATCAGTTGTAATGAAGCATGATGAGACCGATCCATCATCCTCAGCACTTTTTCTTGAGGTGGCGTTATCGTGCCAAATTGACCAGCCTGAAACAATTTTATCGTTTCAATCGCTCCCAAGAGGGGGGTTTTCAGATCATGGGTGAGGGTAGACACAAAATCTTCGCGAATACTGGCGAGTTGGGTTTGGGCTTGCAACTGGGCTTTGTGTCGCGCGATCGCTTCTTCATAGCGGCGGTTGCGATCGCTTAACCAACCTGTCGCGACTAATGCCATCATCGCAATGAATCGATTGGCGACTGTTGCGGGATTGGTTAATTCTACAGTGGGAACAACCAGATTTAAAAGCGTTAGCACAGAGGCTATCAGCGTAACTTGCAGGGTGGCTGAACGATTTAAGCGGGGGTTCGCCAGCAAAATTGGTCCGGTGTACAGGTAGCCAAACACGTAGTCTGAGGGTGTGGCATACTCCAAAGCAATCACGACAGCAAAGGTTCCAGCTATCAGCCAACAGGTTTTGTGGTGCTGGTTTTGAGGAAAAAACGTCGGTTTGAGAGCCAGTAATCGGCGCAACATTATAATTCGCTTTGTTTATTTTATCCAAGCCTATAGATTACTCCTAATCTAGCCTAAACTTAGCGTTTATCTACTAACTATATCTCAAAGTATATATCTCAAAATAAACCCAGATATTCATCGAATATTAATCCGTATATAATCCGATAAAGTTAAGCCATTTAAAAAGAAATAAAGAAATTTATACTCGATGGATGATGTCTATTTTTTTATCCGGGTTAATAATTAAATTATTGAAAACTCGTTCACCGTTCCCAGAACAGCTATCGAGGCAAAACCATGTTTATGTCAATCCACCTGATTCAGGCTCAAATTCAATGGCATAGCCGCCAATTCGGTATGAATTTCTCGGTTCTGCCAATACCTAAAGAATGCCTACTTATGAATAGTGTGAGACTCACCCACGGAATGGCTTCCACAATTGAAGCAGCAATGAATTACGGACAGGACTGTCTCTTGGTCGCCTTGCCCGACGCGATCGCGTCCGTTTACGAAGTCCTAACTGACAACAGTGATGCCCTATTCCCGTCGGACGGAATTCGTCCCTTACAAAGGACTAATGACCAATGACCAATGAC
>CAKZMA010000141.1 GCA_937127375.1 uncultured Coleofasciculus sp.
TTCCCCGCTGTCATTTTCCCCGCTGTCATTTTCCCCGCTGTCATTTTCCCCGCTGGTGTTTTCGTCTGCGATCGCATTCACCCGCGATCGCACTTCCTTGATTTGATCTGTCGTCCAGCTTAATTCCCTGCCGTAAGCCTCTATTAATGGCTCAGTATATTCCGTAATTCCAGCATCAAGAAAACCGTCAATTTTTAAAATACAGTCGTTCATCTGATCTGTGATCAGATCTGGATCACTAGGCGGATCACTCGACTCTGGTGGCTGTAATACCTGTGGACTGGTCGTTTCGCCTGTTGGCGATCGTTTGAGTGATCCTGGATCACTCGTTTCGGGGGGGATTTCATTTTTATCACCCCCCCCATTTAGTGATCCTGGATCACTCATTCCTGAAAAGCCCTCACCGCCTAGGTTTTGCGAGTGATCCGGTGAGTGATCCGGGTCTGATCTACCCCCCCCCGGATCACCAAACCAAGACAAGAAATACTGCATTCGGCGGTTCGCCCCCTCACAGGAAGAAATAATCCCATCTTTAGCAAGGCGACCAGCAGCGCGGCGAACCGCCCCCAGGCTTCCGCCAATATGATCGTGAAGTTCGACGCATTCATGCCGAACATTTCGCCGAGCCGAAAGGAAGCGAACGATCCGCTCTTTTATGGGGAGATCTACGTCTTCCTTCTTGTATTCCCCATGACACGCCCATCTCAAACGTGGAAGGTCGCCGTCAAGCTCTTCAAAAAATTCCAGCGCGTACTTTGTCCGGCGGCGGGTTCTCGATTTCTGAATTTCTAATATTCTTTTGGGACTATCGATAGATGAGTCATCAGGATCATACGTGAGCTTGAGGATCATTGATGCTGCTGCTTCCAGTGCGGTAGAGCCCCGCATACCTCCTTCCCTGCTGGAGTGGTGAAGGATAACAAAGGTTATATTGAATTCTTGCGACAGCTTCTGCAAGACTAATATCGGTCTTGCATACTCAATATCATTTTCCGAGATCAAGCCCGTATTTACTGAACTAAGGCTATCGATCAGACAAATCCCGTCTTTGAACCGGGGTAACTCCTTGTACAAAGACGGGATATTATCGATAGACCAATTGAGCTTAAATTCTATATTTTCATTCCCGTTAAATCCAGATTGCCGCAAAGAAGAAATCATTTCATCTTTCAGCTCATCTGTTTGGATGAATAAAATTGGGCGGCTGGGAGACGTGACAGGAAATTCCTCCCAAGCAATCCCTGTTGCAATCTTTAGAGCCCATTCGTTAAACAATCGTGTTTTTCCGGTGTTAGCCGGGGCATGAACAATCACCACCCCCGGTATTGGCATAATCCCGTGAATTGCCCATTCTGGAACCGTATTTGATTCTGCCTCAACTTCTGCCCAAGCTTGGCAGGGAGTGTCCTGCTGCTGAATTAAAGAACAATACCAAAGATGCTCTAGAGTCAGAATGGATAGTTTATACTTGGAGGCAAGACATTGAAGCTCCCACTTCCTAAAACCTGGATCTTCTATCTTCAGCTCAATTGCCTCTACCTCCGCCATCAGTTTACTGTAGCGGAGGTAACTTTTTTCTCGATCTGAACTTTTGAGGTGGATAATCTTCTCAAGTTTCCGCCTCGCGATGTCTGTTACTGTATCCAACGGGTTGAACTTATCTGCAGCTAATTGAGCCAATTCCCAGCCGTCAGACATCAGCAGGCGGCGCTGATAGCAGTCCATTACTAATTCTGCGTATCTGTCGATGTTGACCGCCGATACCGTGCGTTCAATTAACTGCGCTATTTTGCTCTGACCCCCCACCTTGTCTAACCGTTTGTGGTCATATAGCCACGAGGTCACGTTCATGAAGTCCGTAGGTTGCCCTTCCTGGTAAAGCTTGCTGGCTGCTCGGTAGATTTCCTGATGTGCGCCAACGTAAAAAACTTCAGGCGATAGTAAATCAGCTACTCGATCCATTGCTCCAGGATCAAGCATGATTCCGCCTAAGATCGCTTCCTCTGCATCAAGGTTGTGTGGTGCAAGGAAATTTAGTCCATTTGTACTAGCTGTCATGTAAAAAGCCCTCCTGTGTAAATTTGCGGTGAAGTGCGATCGCGATCGCACACAGGAGGGGCTCTGAGGTGGTATGTTAATAATCTCATTTTGATATTTGGAGTAACCAAGCCGATTTAGTGGATCGGCTTAGTTACTTTTCTAATTGAACAAATTAATTATCCCTCATCAAGCTGAGTTGGGGAATCTCCCATGGCTATTCCCACTTCATCAAGAAGCCCCTGGACTTTTGCCAGCCAGCCTGCGATCGCGGCATCCCCTTCGTCTGTGGCAGATTCCTGATCTGCTAAGATTTTCTTGAGATGCTTGGATTCAAAAATAATTCGTT
Organism: uncultured Coleofasciculus sp.; assembly: GCA_937127375.1. Classification (GTDB taxonomy): domain Bacteria; phylum Cyanobacteriota; class Cyanobacteriia; order Cyanobacteriales; family Coleofasciculaceae; genus Coleofasciculus. The sequence continues at coordinate 2,387 of CAKZMA010000141.1, forward strand.
GGAGTTTTTCCCAGACTGGTTCGTAGTCCCAGCTTGGATCGGGGGAAGCAATGTTCTGAAGTTCTAATTTTTGCATGTACTCTTCTCCTGGGGGTTCAAATACAACGACAACGCAAGCACCTGGTAAGAATCGGGCAAGGGTTTGTTTATGGTTTTCTGCGTCGGCACGAATTGCATATCGGCAAACCTCGTAAGGCTTACAATGGACATAGTTGTAAACGCACCAGGGCTTATGTACGAACCGCACCGCCCTGGACTGTTTTTTTGCTCTCAACCATTCAGTGTGCGTCATTGTGTTTCTCCTGGTTTTGGTGTTTTTTTGCGAAGCGATCGCAGAAGTCATAGGCGACCGCAATGGATGCATCCATTGCTATGTCTGCACGAATACCCAAGGGAAAAAACAGCTTGAATAGCTCTAGCGAGATATATTCATGCTTAGTCAGTTGTGTCATGATCTTTCGGTTTCGGGTTTGGTATAAAGACAGGAAGCCAGGAAAAAGGTGTTGGAATTTTAGTCGTTTCGCCTGTGACTGTCTCAATCTGAAACCATTGATTTTCATGGTTTCGATAGCCGATACTTGTATATCCCTTGGCATTACAGACCAAGCAGATGCGATCTGCGGGTGGAATATCAGGAGGTATCCATTGCACTTGTCCCCGTAGTCGAGCCGAGTCAGCCCATTCCGGCTTCGGCTCCCAGGAAGAAGCCGAAGCGGGGACTTGACTGTCTAACTTTGCACAAGTTCTATCCGCTATCTCGATCGCCTCTGTGATTAAGCCGTCGATTCTGTCTTCTAGCTTGTCTTCAATCCCGGCATTAAAGTTAAAGCCGTTAACAAGTTCTTGGAGTATAAGCCCCGTGAAAAATTCTCTAGTAGTAAAGTTGCTATAGTTCATGATGTTTGTGGGTATGGGGGAATGTGCAGCCAATGAACCGGATTGATGTCAAATTCATAGTCGTCTGCAGAGAAAAAGCCGTCCGCCCGCCGATAACCAATCTGCAACATATTTTCAATCTTTGTTGCATCTGGGAAGAAGAAAACAACAAGCTTTCCTTCTGGTGGTGGGGTGATCATAGAGAACCATCGTGGCTGGTCATCAGCAAAAATGTTCTCAATTTTACATTGATGGAGTAGCAGTGGTTGATTGCTTATCGGGGTTTTACCCGATGCGGCACCCACCTCCAGCAGCCGGGAGAAGATGCGATCGCACACATTGATCGAACGGTCGATCATGGCGTCTATCTCAGCCGACTCATATTCCTTGGCAACGTGGCAAAGCTGCGGGAGTTGCATAGAGACAAGCTGCACCACACTCTGCACTTTTAATGAGTGAGACATTTTTCCTCGGTGTAAATTTTTGTGAAAACACTGTACTTAAAAGCCACCCACTTATTCCCTCGCTTTTCTTTCTAGCCTATGCAGGTTGGCATAGGGGGAGGGGTTTGGCTCTCTTTCGCCGGCGCGGGTTGGCGCTGGGGGAGCTGGTGGGGGTGGATGCCCCGTTGAATGTTGGGAGTTGATGTATCTATAATACATCTTCCCAGATTTGTGTCAACATTGGGAGTTATGCGGAAATCATATATCTTTTTGGTTCCCTGTACAGCCTTGAAACAAATTTGTAGCAAAATTGGAGCAAGATGAACACAAAAGGTGATACTAGGTTGGTAATTATGCCACGACGCGATGATCGGTTAGCTCTTCCGTCCCTGGGCGAATGGTACGATGATTTGTTGGCTTTGGATGCCTGGATTAATAATCGATCTAAGCCACAACAGGGACATAGCCTGCTTTGCTCAAAATTGCAAGAGCGAGAATCTCGAGTAAATGAAAGGATCGAATATTTGGCAGCTAAACGTGGTTTAACGCCGCAAGAAATGCGAATGCAGATTTTAGCGGGCAAAGCTCAAAGGATGGCAGTTGAAGATCTGGCAGAGGCAGAGGGAGAAGAGAGGGGCAAGGTTAGCTAGTTTCATGACCCCATAGCAAAAGCCCCCAGTCAGACCCTGGGGGCATTGTGCCAGGAAAGCATTAAACCTTACTTAAATCTAGACAGAAAAACCCCCAAGAGGAGGTCATCCGGATCAATAAAGTCGATGAGTAAATACAATTGTACTGCTTTTACCTACATCTGCCTACATCTACCTACATCTACCTACATCTACCTACATTGGTTTTTAAAAACAATGAAAGAGACATTGCAAGCTATACAACAAAGCAAGGGCTTCGACAGAATTCGCACTCAACTTAATCAATATATGGAGAGACCGATCCCAGCCCGTAAAGGGTGGGTATATCGCGCCATATCATCCATGGAAGGGTATCCAGCAGAACTGGTTACGGAAGCTGTTTTAAAGTTGATTGATGAACTAGGTCAATCTTCATCAGAACATAGACATTACCTAAGTTATTGGCGCGATCGCCTCGTTGGAGCCCCCGTTGTCCCCGTCCTTTCCTCTAAGGTTTATGGAAAATGGTCTGAGTCTCAAATAGTAGCGGAGACTTTGCCGCTCAGTCCAGTCATTGAATTCGGTCGGACAATCTACGGTTTTAAAGTCGATTTGAGCCTAGAAAGTGCGAGGGACAGGGGCTTATGGATAGACAGGGGCTTTTTACCTGCGGTTGATTTGCCCATCGTGGAAATTATTCCCATGGGATGTCGAGTAAAAATCCTAAGCCAATGGGAAAAAATGGCTGAAAATGGATACGCTGAAGCAGTGCCATTGCAATGGCATCGCCAGACGGACCCACCATCATGGACATTGTCTCGAGACAATGACAATCAACTACCAGAATACATGAATAAAGGAGAGGATCGCCCAGGACTTTACGTCGATCGCTCCATCGTGGCTTTTGGATTCTGGAAGGCTTATCGGTGGTGGCAGGGATGCCGCGACTGGTACTTTGAAAAGCATCCGGAATGGTTCTGGGATGATCCGGCTTGGGGGTCTGAAATTGTTGAACCCATCTTTGTCCCGGAAGGCGCAGCCGTAATATCCCCTAGTAGTTTAAAGGTTTTCCAGGAATTGAACCTCACAGGTTAATTTCTGCGATCGCGCTTCAGGTCGTTCAAGGCTTTCTCCTGGCACCATCGGAGGCTACGGCGTTTGTGCCTCTTCTTAATTCCCACAACCAAACGTTTAGCCGTCGCCCGGTCTCTCACCAGCAGCTCGAGCTGTTTTTGTAAAACTGGGTCTAACCGACCGAAAAACCACCAGTGACACACGAATCCGAGTATGAACCCGATGCCACCCGGCAATAACAGGTGCAGATTACCCCGTAAACCATCCAGTAGACTACCCATGCGCGACCGCCTAAAACTAGCGATATTATAGAACTGACTTGAAGGAAACATCCATCACCGCAGCAATTGTAAAAAATAGAGGGGGAATCCCTCTATTTTTTGTATTACCACCAAGTAAAAAAGGGCGTCGCCATCCCAGTCTGACCGAAACTACTGCTAATTAAAAACTAAAGCCGCAACCAGCGACGCGATCGCGGCAATTAACCCAGCTACCTTAAATGGATTTTCCCTACTCCAACGCAAACTCTCCACAAAGAAGAATTTCCCAATAGACGCAATAGCCAAAAATCCTATCTGGTTTTTAAAAACTGTTAAATTCTCACTTTGCTCAGTTCTAATCCGATCTAGCTTTTCATTTTGCTCAACTGCCTTTTCCTCCAAGTAATCTAGTCGTTTATCCCAGCCTGGATGGTTTGGGCCTCCGAACAGGCAATCATTTAGACCTGATATCACCCCTAAAATTTCCGTAAGTCGCTCTTGAAGAATGACGACCCTTTCTTCGAGCCGCGCCACCTGTATTGACCTGTCTAAATCTCGATAAGCGCTCGTCCCCGTTCGCTTTGCGACTAGCTCGCTGAGCAATGTTAATAATTCTTTAGAATCATTTTGCTTTCGAGTCAACCTTCCACCGCAATCCCTTACCGCTCGAAGAACCTGGCTGTCTTCACCTTGATGAACTACCAGCAATTCACAATCGTTTTTATAAAATTTCATCATTGATGCAAGCTGCCTTAGTCTTTTTCCTGGGGAAATAGTGGGTAAAGCAAAGCAGACTAAAGCAACTGTTTTCTGAGCTAAATATTTTTCTGATTCATCCAACTGGCTTACAACTGGCTTAATTTCCTCTCGCTGATAAAGATTTTCAATTTGAGCCACCCATTTGTCTGCTAATTCGGTGTCTTCAGATATAAGTAAAATTATCCAAGTATTCATATCGATTTAACGCAACAGAACTGATCTCGAACTTTTATCAGACAGCATCCAGGCGGGCAGCAGTAGTCGCCACACAAATGAGTAACCGTCAGCGGATGACGGCTATTGTGTTCGTAAATAGGGACGCCGTAAAGGAGAGGGGGTATTAATGTGTTTTCTAGTAACGAATTATTTTCATCAGCCCTCAACTCTGCTAGATATTCCCAGTCGAGTCCCCAAATCCTGATAACATAAGGTTTTTCTCCTAAAATAGTTTCTAAATCAAGATTTTTTAGAAGAATTGGAATAGAAAAAGCTAAACTCTTTTGGTTGTTAAAAACAGAAGTAAACTGTTTACTTAATAGGGTAAAAAAGTCGTCTTTATAGCCATAAACACCCCAAGTCCAGCCACTACCTTCGATTGGGCTTTTGCTCCATGCGTAAGAAAGTTCCTTTACCATGCCTGTCCCGACTGCAAAAATACGAACGTAGCTTGGCGCTGAAGTTGAATACGCTGATTGCAAAACCTCTAAACCTCTATCCAAATATTCAGAACCTGATTGAAATCTATAAGCGCTTGCTTCATCTTGAAACAAGAAAATGACTCGACTTTCATTGGCAGAGAGAACCCCGGCTATTGCCTCTAAAAAAAGTTCATTGTCCATTAACTTAATTCCATGCACTATATTGCCGCCACCACTGCTGTCACCACTGCTGTTACCACTGCTGTTACCACTGCTGTTACCACAAGAAAATGAAAAATCCATTGACATGAATTCCTCATTTTCAAGTGCAAATCGGCAAATTTGCGGCAATATTTCATCGTACCTAAATGACCCACTTGCGTCTATAACAATGACGATTTTCGTGTCTACATTGAACCCCACTTTTATAAGAACAGGAAAATCAAACGACATTGGTGGCAAGTTTTTCTCAAACCTGGGTGATACATGTTCCCTTATAAAAACCGTAATTTTTTGATTAAGAAGGCACGGAATGCTTTGTAAAATAATCATCTTAAGCAAATGAATTATTAGGATCTGGCATTGGATAGTTAAGACTTATATTTGCTTGGATAAGTGTGTACTCGTCAGCGAGCGTTGCTGCTCCCGTCGCTTCCTCACCAAATGGGGGTCCGGAAACGGTTCGATTAGATAAACTACACGAAACATCAGCATTGACTTCATTTGCTAGCCGCTCTGCAGAGAAATAATTGCTAAAGGCTTGCATGAAAGTGACAGCTAGAACCTCTATGTCATCTTGATTTTGTGCTGTCAATCCGACCCAAACACCAGAAGCCCCCAAAGAATCGACATAGGCTTGAGCTTTTTGGTTTAGCTGTTCTAAATTTATGGATAAAATTCCATTGGAAATTGCCGCATCAATCCCGAAACAATCTTGTACACTCATTTATTCTTCTTTCCAACTCTTCATTATCTATTATGCCACTTTCATTCAAAAAGCCAGGTTCCTCCCCCTGATAATAAAAACTTCGCCCTAAATAAGGTTCCCAAAAGCCTATACAGGAAACTCTTTTAGAAAGAAGTATTGAGTCAATCAACCGGGAATAAGCTTTCATTTGCCTTTGCTTTAGATCTTCCTTTAGATATTCACTGTCTCCAAGTGGTGTAGATATCAAATCCTTGTTTCCAACATGATAACGCCAGACGGTTATTTCTGGGATATGAATAATCCCAGATTTTGGCAACTCGTCAATAAAAACAGCTATCTTGTCAAACTTGTTGACACCGAAAAATGAAGTTGTGCATTGAAATGCAAAATTAATCCCTGGAAACTTGTCAGCAAGAGACTTAACAGCATCTTGTATTGGTCGATATCTAATTTGATGTTGATTTATGAATAATGGCAAGTCCGGGCGAACTTCTCTCACCAGATCAATCCCCTGCTCTATCCAACTTTCCCCCAACAATTTTGCCATCGACGGACAAAAAACAGCTCTTTCTCGATATAAACGGAGCGGTTCGTTTATTACATCAACTCCAATACAATTGCTGCTTTTTACCGGATTTAATAGACAAGTTAGCCATTCCCTAACAAATTTCCACCTGTCGTTAACAGAAACTGCTCCCAGTATTTTTCTCATTGAAGCATCCCAGAAAAGGCAATTAATTCGATAAGGCATGTCAAAAGGAAGTTCTTTCAAGAAGGCATTTCGCCGATTAAATTGAAAGTTCAAGCTCCTGTCAACAGTCTCATTAAATTTAAAAGCCTTTTGGGGGAATAAACAATTAAATTGCCTTAGTATCGCAGATCTGTATACCTCGTCCTTAAATTTTAAACTATCAACACCAGCTCCAACAAACATTAGCAAAATTTATCAAGACAAATCAGAAAAAGGCGTGGGAAGCAAAACAGTTGTAACAATATCATCTACCTCGACGGCCACTCCATTCAGGGAAATGGACGAAGAAGCAGACAATGCATCTATCAAAGAATATTTACTGGCAAACAAAAATGATTCAGTAAAAGTTATCGGCGCATCTGCTGGTGAGCTAATAGCACAATTAACTTTGCTAGAACTATAATCAGTGCAATTTAAAAAGCGACGAATATTGCCACTAATTTGAACCTGTCCAACTATGGTAATGCTAGAATTTTTGACGGCAAAAAATATATTTCTGGGGGTTTCAACGCTTCGCACAATAAAGTTACAGCTATCGACTTTCACCATTTGACTCCCAATTAAGTTTATACACATAAAATCGGAATTAATTGTCAAGTTTTGGATTGAAATTTCATTCGTGCTAGTCAAGGATACAGCCGCCTCTCCCGAATCCCCAAAAATAATTGTATCAGCCGGAGTCGCTCCCATTCCCACTATTTCAATGGCATAATCATTGTTAAAATGTAGAGAGATTGCCTCGTTAAATGTTCCGGTCAATTCAAAGCGAACAGAACGTATTCTATCATTTGAAAAACCCCCACCTGGGGACGGAAAAATCTTACTTCGCGGGATTTTATCAATCATTTCCCGCCATGCGTGTTCTATTGTTAAATATGGGGTTAAATGATTTGAATCGTCAATTCCAACATTGCTATCTACCTTAAAAACAACAATACCATTTTCAAAAGTTGCCAATGTTGATGATATTGGGTTGGTGTAACTTCGCCAAGACAGAACTTTATTTTCGTAGACGAATTCTAAGATATTTTTGCTGTCAACTAAAACCCCATAATTCCCTTCCCACTGACTCGCTTCAGAAGTTAATTTTGATACGCTGTATTGTGTAACTCCCGAATTATCTACAATTAACATACCCCTTGCCGAAGATGGCAAGTTTTGGATGGCTAAGTTTATTAACAATGAATTTAGCGGATTTCCTGAGTTGTCAATATCTCCGCTAATTTTACCAAGTAATTCATATTTCCCCCCAGCATCCCATACCAAATCCCCAGTCACTGGGTCAGGCAAAAGCCTTGAAAAGGCTAAGTCTTGGAGAAGACTCCCTGCTAAATCTACAGATAAGTATTTATCAATAAATCGTACTACCATTTAAGTTTCAGACCTCTCTATAATTTTTATGGTTGAGCTTGTAGTAGACCGCGATGAAAGTGAACGAAATTCATGTGTGCCAGATTCAATCAACTCCACTCCGACTGGCAATAGCACAGTAAAATTTGGAAAATTCCCCCAGTAGAACTCGATATCTCCTGGACCAGTATTGGTGATTTGAAAGTCTATCCGGTTGTAATTTTCAGGCAAAACATTAGTAAAAGTATCCGACAGGACTTGCTCAGTCACTAATAATGAATGGATTGGCTCCCATTCCCACGCAGAATACGAATAGTCTCTGATGTCTGCGTTGACTAAAAATTCAATTTGGAACGGCGGTCGTACATCTATTGAAATATAAGTCCTTTCATTGAAAGGAATTTGCGTATACGGAGTAAATATTTCCCCGCCATTAACCCACTGCCAAGCCCCCCGAACCAAGACAGAACTGCCTTTCCAAATTGAATTTAAACTAGAAGTTCCGAAGAAAATAGCCAAATTACCGACAAAAGTTTCCGCCGGGCGGATTATTTCGCCATTGAAATTTTCAGAACTTCCAATTGATCGGGCTATCCACACTTATTATTATGGCTCAATCGTTACATTGATGGTCGCCGGGTCGGTTAACGTTGTCGTTCGTTCGACAACTAAGATCGAAAAATTGCGATCTGGTTGTTGCGACTGGATGGTTGCCTCGATCTCAGTTACTTGAGTCAACCCGACTTCAGTCAAAGGAAAAAATGCGGCTTGATCTATTAGATCCGCATTGTTTGTCCCGTCTGCTAAAACCACCCCAGTGCCATCGACGACTCCATACAAGTCTCCTCCAATTGTATTGGGGTTTGCGCCTTGCGATCCGAAAGCAACTACATATCCTGCTGCCATATAAACTCCTAAACACTAAAAAACTAAAACTTTACCTTAGATACCACTTATTGCGCCAGGCTTTATAGAAAAGCTTATCCCAAAAACCGCGCCGAAACGATCTTCGAATTTCTGAACTTTAAGCTTGTGATGCTGCTCAGTACAGTATCAGCACTCGATGCACTACACAAAACATAGCCCACTTGATTTCGACCTGATTTTGTATATTGAATCGAAATTCGTGCGACGCCATTAGCTAAAGCCTGATTAATATTGTTAACTTTAAGTGCGTCGTTTGGCGGAGTTCCGCCATCCGGGAGAACCTGACAGCCCAATGCTGTCTTAAGCCCATCATAGATATCCTTAACTCCATAAATAGCAATATCCTTGCCGTCAGTACCTTTAAATATGCAGTAAACCTGGTTTGTCTTGGTATTAGCCATACGCTTGCCGAAATAGTAACCTTGTACTACTCTAACCTATACTTAGCGTTAAGACTACAGCGGAAACCCTAAGGTTTCTAACTAACTTACTTTTAACAACGGATTGGCTAGCAAGCCGGAAGCATCCACCAACACCACAGGCATCATAAGACCCACATCACACACGGCATTTGCAAAGTTAACCCGAACACGCGGACGCCATCTTGGTTCTGATTTTGTTCCGTTGTACGTTTGCACAGACCCCGTGGGTCGAGTGTTACTTCCTTTTGCTGGCTGCTGCGACTTGGTTAGGAACTCCGGACGATATGTTTTTTGTGTTACCCGGCACAACCTTTTAAATAATTTCTCCGCTTCTGCCTGGTTGTTTGCATAACATTGAGAACCGAAAAATCCGTCAAGTGAGCTTTTATAAATATAGAGTTCGTCTCCTTTTACGAATGAAAAATCATTAAATTCATTTCTAATCCGATTTGCTATTGACAGTAGTTCTGCTTCGCTTGGAACATTACCTTGCTCTCCAAGCTTTTTGAACTTAACAAACTCCACAAGGCGAAAGGAGACCTCTGCCGGAACCGGATAAGTTCCTTTGGGCACCGAGGCTGCAGATTGAGAAAAATTGATGGTTACCCGGGGTAAGTTGTTAGCCCGAATAACGTATTGATCTTTTAGTCCATCCTCTACGCCCCCGCCCAAACTGGCGGCGACCAAGGATGCTAGCTGCTCCAGCTTCAGAAGGATAAAGAATAAAAGCCGCCCCACTGTTAAAACAATGCTGTCCTTATCCTGATGAAGACAAGCTAGTTTTAGGTGTCCCCGATCCTTACTCAGGTCATCCAATGGAACATCCTTAAAATGTTGCCGCACGCGCGGATTTAAAATCCTTCGGATTGAATCTTGAAAATGCTCTGTCGGACTAGGAACTGTCATGTCTATCCCTCCCCGAGTCCAGTGACGGTTTCATCGTCTATTAAAGTCGCCTGACTTTGTTGTTTGCTCGCGGTTTGAACCTCTTTTATGGGCTTATTGTCAGGTCTACTCCGTGGGTCTAGTTGCTCCAAGTTTTCCTCGAATTTCTTGGTCTGTTCGTCCAATTCCTTCTTCGCTTCTATTATGCCTGCTGTTTCGCTCAAAACCATCGTCAGTGCATTGGCTGCGTCATCCAGGTTATTGAGACGATCGACAGTAGCGGAAGAAGGCGTAACATTTTCAGACATCCAATTAAAAGAATCCTCTGATATTACCCTATCTTTTAACAGGGCATTTCCAATTTTTCCGGAGTTCTCAGCGGCAACAGACGCGATTGCATTCGTGCTGTCTCCAATACTGCGAACAGTATTAACAATATTAGCCGTACTACGATATACATTATTCCAAAGGGCTAACTCTTTCCGAAATTGCGTATATCTATCAAGCCCAACTATTTTTATAATCCAAGAACTGACATTTTCCCCGATCACTTTGTTGACATCAATTTGTTGATCTTCTGAATCGTTAAATACAAATGTATTTAACCCTAATGATAACGTATCTCCTAAAGTTGCAGACAAAGAGGCAGATAGCTGTCCGGCATTGTGCAAGCTAACTAATAAATTCACCCAAGATATTACAGGGGATTGAGATAGTACTTTCCCAATTCTGCTTAACTTACCGGAAATCCCCCCTTTAAGTGGATTCCCAAGCTGACTCAATGTCCGTGTGGTTGTCCCATCAATCTTTTTGAGTAACCCTAGTTGAGCCGTGTTCATTCCGGCATTCAATGCGTCTAACCTGTTGCTCAATGCACTTTGTCCAGCTTCTAAGCGACTCCTTGTAGCAGCCCCAGCTTTAGAACAGCCACTGTTGCAATTAGCCGTAGCTGTAGCAGCAGGCAGCCGATCCATCTTTCTGCTTAAGTCATTATTGATTTTATTAATTTTGGAGTCTAGTCCAGCTAAGTTAGCTGGAATCAAGGCTAAGGGAGTTAAACTCCTTAACATTTCATCAAGCCTTGTATCAACTTTTGTTGTACTGCTTGATAATTCTATCAATCTATTTGTGCTTTCCAGTTTCTTAGAGTTTTCTTGAAGAATTCGGTTAATTGGCTGGTAAACAGTTTTGGTTACTGTTCCTGTTAGATTTTCGGGGAGCTTAGAAATCTCCCTTGTTATTTCTCTGATAGTTTCTTTTATATTATTTGGAATGTCAACAATTTGTTTAAGCGCAGGGGAATTGAGCATTTTTTCGGGAATTTGATTGACTAGATTCTCGATGTTTGTTAATTTTTGCTCAATGGGAGAACTTGATCTGATACGATGAATTTCTTGCTGTAAAACTTTGAAGTTCTGCGCGGTACTACTTCCAAACCTCCCCAAAAAATCTTCCAAAAATTGTGTAGACTCTAGTATTCTAGAGAAATATGCCCCTTGGGCCCACCCCTGGACTTCTTTGGCTGTGTAATCTGAATTATCAGCGGCTCGTTCACTTGCCGACAATATCTTGGAAAGATAAGCCCCTTGGGCCCACCCCTGGACTTCTTTGGCTGTATAATCTGAATTCTTAGCAGCTTGTTCACTTGCTGCCAATATTTTGGAAAGATAAGCCCCTTGCGCCCAAATCTGGATAATATTGGCGATGCCAGCAACCGCGCTTACAATCGAAGCTATCATGGCAGCCATCTCAATCCAGCTAACCTTCCCTTTCCCCAAGAAATCTGCTAAACCATTCAAGTTCGCATTCAGCTTGAAATAATTGCTGTCAATATCATTCCTGAGCGCTTTAATTTCCCGCTCCATGCGATCAAGCTGGCGGGTTAGATCCGTACTGCTGCAACTACCTGTAGCCATATATGCCTTAACCTAGTAACTAGAACTAGTGTACTAAAAATGAAGGGGTCAAGCAGGATGATTGAAGAGATCAGGCAAATGTACAAAGTGATGGCAGCAGTCGAGATTGGAACAACCGATCGCCACACGGGAGATCATCGACTGGAAGAATTTAGGAATAGAGCTAAAGTATTGGTCAACCGCATCAGAGAAGACATTGATGAGAAATGGGTATTGACGCAATGCGAGAGAGAGCTTTTTATTATATCGGTTGCGGCAACCGCATCTCGCAAGCATTTTGTAGACGATAATGAGCTGAATCGACTAGCTAAAGAGAGCAAGCGAATTGCAAGTAGAGAACAGCTGATTTTTGAGGATGAATAAGGAAAAGCTAAGGAAACCTGAATTCAGGTTTCCTGAAACTAGGGCGAACGATGGGACTCGAACCCACGAATGGTGGAACCACAATCCACTGCCTT
>CAKZMA010000142.1 GCA_937127375.1 uncultured Coleofasciculus sp.
TAACGACAGGTTGTTGGGTGTAACGAAACGACAACTTTTCTTGGGGTAGGCGCGTCGCTTTCTCAATTAGCGATCGCCCCCACAGACTTTCTAAGGCTTCCATTAAATTTGACCGAGATACTCCAGGTACGATGTCATCTTGGAGTTCGGCGATGGTTGTCCCTTCTCGATTAATCGCTAACCAGTACATGATACTTTTTTCTAGGGAAGGAAGGCGGTCAAACTGTTGCTCTAGCAAGCGGCGAACGCTATTGAAAACAACGGTATCTTCGGCTAAAAAGGCTTCAATTTCGCCGTCAAATAGGGCTTTAATCGAGGTGGCAACAATTTTGATAGCAAGGGGGTTATTGTCGTAGCGATCGCACAACTGTTGTTGATAGGTTGGTTGTCCCACCAATCCTTTATCTTGCAGCAATGCGATCGCGATATCCTGGGAACCACTCAAGCGCAAGGAACGCACGGGCAGTTTGTCTCCCTCACTGGCGGTAATAATAGCTGGCTTTTCCCGACTGGTGAAGATGACACAACTTTGATGGGCGGTTTCGCCAATGGCTCGGAGCAGGTTCTCATAGTCTTCATAACCGGGGCGAAATTGTCCTGCTTGAGCCGCTTCTAAAATGGCTTCCATATTATCTAAAATTAACAGACAACGGAAAGTACGCAAATAATGAAGGAGTCGTCCCAATTCCGGTTTGGTTTCTTGTTGGTTAGAGATAAAGGACACTAAATCACCCAGAAGGGTTTCTAGGGGTGGGGCGTTGCGTAAACTTCGCCAAATCACATAGTCAAACTCATGCTGCACCTGTTGAGCCACCTTGGCGGTGAGTGTCGTTTTGCCGATTCCGCCGATGCCTAATACTCCAATCAGGCGACACTGATCGGTGATAACTGATTGCACTAACGTTGCCCGTTCTTGGCGGCGTCCATAGAACACGGAGACATCAGCCGCTTCTTCCCAGTCGATGGAATTGGGAATTAAAGTTTCTTGAGATTCCTTGCTCCCAGACGTGCCATGGAGAGACGTTGCATGGGACGTCTCTACATCGGGTTGTGAACCTTGGCTTTGCTGTCGCCACTGGCGTTCTAGAACGGAGCGAACATTGGTTTTACTGACCTTTTCATTCAAGGCTTCACTCAGCATTTTCCATAACTTCGGACCCACGTCTCGCTTCAAGTAGCTGGTAGAATAACGGGCTTCTGCGGCGATTTCTTCATAGTTTTTTCTCTGCCAGGAGTATTGCAGGATAGCAATTTCTACGGGGGACAACCGTCGTCCTGTTGTCACAAAGACCGCTTCATCGGCAATGGCAAGTCCATCTTCAAAGTTCATGATTCACCCTTGGCGTGGAAATGAATTGGCGAAATTTACTGAACTTTAGCAGAACTTTCCAGAACTTTTCTGTATCGACAGAAAATATGAGAGCTTATAAATTGAAAAGCAAGGCAGTTGAAAGCTTTTCAAAATCAGTGTTTCCAATCTGATAAATATTTCAACGGCTCAACAAATCTTAATTTCATTCCTTGAAGAATAAAGACAAGGAAGAATGCCATCACTTGTGGGTGACTTGTGGCAAATGAATCGGGTGTATCTCAAAACTTAATTTCCTAAACACCTAACTAAACAGGAGAACTCTCGTGGTTCAATCGAATATCAGTCCTGTCAGTGAACAAGAACACCTCAGTTCAATCTTGTCCTCTGAACAAAGTAGTCCGTTTACCTATTGCTCACTGCCTCAGATACCTGAGCGAGAATTTGACCCTAGTGTTAACCCGAACCGAGCTAATCTTATACAATTCCTAGATAAGAAATGGGTGAATGGGACGATCTTACACTACTACTTCTTTGACCAGACCAATGACACCGAGAAAAACATTGTGCGTCAGGCATTCGGCATTTGGAAGCAGGTGGGCATTGGATTAGAGTTTAAGGAAGTCAACTCGCCAGACGAGGCAGAGATTCGGATTGGTTTCGTCAGGGGAGATGGTCATTGGTCTTATGTTGGCAGAGATGTCCTGAGTGTTGGACGAGATGACCGGACGATGAATTTTGGTTGGGATCTAACCCAATCCCCTAACGGAATTGACACGGCTGTGCATGAGATTGGTCATACTTTAGGCTTCCCTCATGAACACCAAAACCCCAATGCTGGGATTGTTTGGGATGAGGAAGCTGTGTATGCCGCGCTAGCAGCACCGCCCAATAATTGGGATCGTCAACGAACATATCACAATATCATTCGCAAGATTAACCCGGATACGGTGCAGGGTTCCAACTGGGACCGCGACTCAGTAATGCACTATCCCTTTCCAGCCGGTTTGATTTTAGAACCCTCACAGTATCGCAATGGTTTAAAGCCAGCGCCCGGTTTATCTGAACGGGACAAGACTTGGGTGAAGACTTTCTACCCAGCGCTAAGTGACGATGATGATACTGAACTTAAACCCTTTGAGTCACTGCGATTACGGATTGCTCCCGGCGAGCAGATGAACTTCCGGCTTCAGCCTAATGTAACGCGATACTACGATATCCGCACCTTTGGCATATCCGACACCGTGATGGTTCTGTTTGAGGAGGTTAACGGCGAACTGCGCTACCTGAGTGCCGATGATGATAGTGGTCAGGACTACAATGCTAGCATCCGAGTCCGGTTATTCCAAGGTCGCCGATACATCTTGCGTATCCGTCTCTACTATAGCGATCGCGCCGGGGAAACATCGGTGATGATGTGGTAGCGATACCAGGCTGATTGAACCCGGGTGTGGTTATCACTGCTCCCATCTCCATGATGATGACCACACCCGAAGACCAATGACCTACAATCTCACATTTTGGACGCTGTGGGATGAGCTGAACAGAATTTTTCCTGAACGTTCCTGTATCGACAAAAACCTGTTGATTGCAGAGATTCAGCCAGTCGGTTGGGTTGAGGGACGAAACCCAACTCTCAAGTTTATCTGTGCGGAATTTTTTCTAAGTTATCTAGTTTGAAAACCCTACTAAGTTGAGGTAATTTATGGCTTGTACACGCGGTAATTCATACATTATTCAAGCGGGAGATACGCTT
This sequence comes from uncultured Coleofasciculus sp., assembly GCA_937127375.1. Classification (GTDB taxonomy): domain Bacteria; phylum Cyanobacteriota; class Cyanobacteriia; order Cyanobacteriales; family Coleofasciculaceae; genus Coleofasciculus. The sequence continues at coordinate 3,066 of CAKZMA010000142.1, forward strand.
TATATAATTGCCCAAAATCAATTGGGCGATGGGAACCGTTGGCGTGAAATCATGAAACTTGACGGCACTCCATTCACAGAAGCAAATGCTGGTAATTTGCAGGTGGGTCAGGAAATCTGCCTTCCGAATGGGTCTGTTCCTCAACCCCCGTCACCTCCGTCACCTCCGTTACCCCCGTCAGGTCAATTGCAGCTACAAGCTACATTCTACAGTCGAGAACAATCAACCCATCCTGACGGAACCGTACAACCTCCAGCAACGGGTGAGTTTGGTAAAACCTTGAAAGAAGCACTGGCAGGTCAAGGGCTTCTACAGTGTGCAGTAGACCCCAATGTTATTCCCCTCAGAACAGTGTTTACGTTAATCCTGTGGGATGGTCAACGGGTTTCCGCCAAGGCGTTGGATATCGGTACAGCCATTAAAGGCAACAAGATTGACATCTATGTTGACACAAATGCCGAAGCGATTAACTTAGGCGTCAAGTCAGTCACAGCCTTGTTAGGGAGTGGGTCCGGTAATGGCAACAATAATGGAGCAACTCGTCAAAAAATAGCCCTGCAAGCCCACAATGGTCAGTATGTGGGTGTGGCAGATAGTGGCGGACGCACCGTTGTCGCCAATCGTACTGGTTTTGGCGACGGGGAAACTTTCACACTCCATAAATTGGGGGGGAATAAAGTAGCCCTGCAAGCCCATCATGGTCAGTATGTTTGTGCTGAAGATGGCGGCGGACGTGAACTCGTTGCTAATCGTAACAATATTGACGCATGGGAAACCTTCACCCTCCATGAATTGGGGGGGAATCAAATAGCCCTGCAAGCCCATAATGGTCAGTATGTTTGTGCTGAAGATGGTGGCGGACGTGAACTCGTAGCTAATCGCAATTCAATTAGCGGATGGGAGGCGTTTGTCAAGATTGAACCCGGTA
>CAKZMA010000143.1 GCA_937127375.1 uncultured Coleofasciculus sp.
TTCATTTATTGGTAAAATATGGCATATTCCCTTGTTCATTTATGGTGAGGCAGGGCGGGTTTCGTTGTTCAGTTAGTTCTAACTAGCCAAATTTAGTCCCTAAACCCGCCCCTACATTATCTAAACCCATCTACCGATTCCCCATGACGACCAAACATTCCCTAATCCTTTGGACATCACTCAGCCTAAACCTACTCTTTATCCTCCTCTTCACCATCTTAATCATTCGCAGAGGAGGCATTCCCTACCTAATCAGTAAACTCCCCTTTAATCAACAAATCGAACAAACCGTAACCATAGCCCGTCGTCGCAACACCTATCAATCCACCTACCACCAAATGCGAAAACAAATGTTTGAGCAAATGCCCAACTCCGAAACCGAAATTATCTTCATTGGCGATAGTCTCACCGATCAAGGTGAATGGGCAGAACTCCTCGGAAACGCCAACATCCGCAATCGCGGCATCTCTGGAGACACCACCGACGGCGTTCTCAATCGCCTCAAGGAAATCACCGCATCCCAACCCCAAAAACTCTTTCTAATGATTGGTGCAAATGACCTCTGGAATGAAAAGAAACCCGCCAGCGAAATTGCCCAAAACTATCGCCGCATCCTAGAGCAAATTCAACGCCAAACCCCAGAAACCCAAGTCTTTATTCAAAGCCTCTTACCCATGAACACCATCCAATATCCCATTAAAGTCAACAACTCCGATATTATTTCTGTCAATCGCCACCTACAAAACCTAGCCAGCGAATTTTCCTACACCTACATTGATATACATCAGCACTTTACCAACGACCAGAAACAACTCGACCCAGTATATACCATAGACGGCGTACATTTAAACGGCAAAGGATACCTCAACTGGGCAAAAATTGTTAATCCTTACGTCAACCAATAAGTACCTGAACAGAGAGACACTTCTAAATGAACAACCAAGCCACCCTCTATTTCTTTTGTGGAAAAATGGCAGCCGGAAAATCAACCTTAGCCAAACAGCTAGCCCATGAAAATAATGCAATTCTGCTAGTTGAAGATGACCTACTCTCCCAACTCTATCCCGAAGAAATTATTGATATTCCCAGTTACATTAAATATTCTTGGCGTCTTAAAAATGCCATTTCCGATCACATCTGCAATCTTCTCTTAAACGGTATCTCAGTTGTTCTAGATTTTCCCGCCAATACCCAAAATCAACGTCAGTGGTTCCGTCAGCTTATCGAGAAAACTAATGCTACTCACGAGCTTCATTTTATCGATGCAACCAACAATCTGTGTAAACAACAGCTAAAGAAACGCAGCCAGGATAAACCAGACGGAGCCGCATTTACCAGCGATGCCGAATTTGAGGCGATAACAAAATACTTTCAGGCTCCAAAAGATACAGAACGATTCAATATTATCAGGTATGAACGTAGCTAATTATTACATCCAGTCGATGGGAATGCTGAAGCAGATCCGTTGCTTCAAAACCCTATTTGATACTGATGAGGTACAGTCTCTAAGCAAGATCCCCGACTTATTCAAGAAGTCGGGGATCTGTCTGTGTACCTCACTGACTTAAAAAGCGCTGTAGAGTAAACCCCCAAAAGATAGATATCTGTCTCTTTTCTCTCCAACTTACGGATCAGAGCAAACATCTATCATTCGAGTCATGATTTCATTACCTTTTAATTTCTAAGCTAAAAGATAGGTTTAATTGCAGAAAAAAATCAACCCATTGCTGAATTAACAAAGGTTTATATGCGAATTTCCACACCCAAACTCCTAACAGGTACAATGTTAAGTGCCGTACTCTGTGCTGTTGCTGGGACTTCCGCGATCGCACGTCCCCTTGGCGAAGGTTCACTTAACCCCAATACTCCCAACACAACAGAAGCTGAACCCGTGCAACCCAAACACGGAGAAGTTGTCAGCCGCGCCTCTAACTTTGCCACAATTGAAATGGACAATGGCGAAACCCAAACCCTTCCAGTCGCCCGTTGGAAACTGGGTCGATTAGAACCCGGAACTGACGTGTGGGTGGCTTATGGTCGAATTGTCACCATTGATTCTCAAAATAAACGCCTCAAAGGTAATATCGTAGCCGACGCCGATTATGCTATACCCATGCAAATTTGTTGATTAGTGATTGGGGAAGTATTCACCCAACGCGCTTGCTAATATAATCAGGTTTGTAGGGGCGGGTTTAGGAATTTTCGTTTGGCTATTAGTGGTAACGTTTGTACAAAACCCGCCCTGACTGAGTTCAAGAAACTTAAGCTCAACCCCTCACCCCCAGCTAACAGGCGTAGGTTTTTTGCACGGGAGAGGGGAGAATTGAACTGAATTGAGTGTTTATGTTTTGGGTGAATAATAGAGAAAAAAAAGCTTATTTTTCATTCTCGTTTATGTTGACACGAGAAGACATATTTGAGGCATTTTCCGGTTCCCCTTCTCCCTCGATGGAAGAAGGGGTTAGGGGATGAGGGTGACTCAACTCCCTCAATGAAAAACAGAAAAAGCGCTCTATTATTCCGTACCAACATCATCACCAAAGGTGTAATCTTTATTCTCATTGTTCATGGCATTTCTCCAAACCTCTCTCCAAACCTCTCTCCTGCGAGGAGAGAGGCTTTGAATTCTTCCCCATGGAAAAACTCTCGCATCCTCTAGTCTTCCCCTTCCGTGCAACAAAAGCGAAGTAAGCTATTCGGCATTTAAACCTTAATATCAATAATGGCGCAATCCTTGTAGTGCGTTTAGCGAAGCCATGCCGCAGGCTTTGCATCTTGCTCGCTACTAATACCCATACCCAATTTAAATGCATGACAGCTTATCCTCTGTCCTCCCATCAAAGATACTGCTATAGTTATAATTAACGCTTACGGCATGGGAAAACCGATTAAGTTTAGACCTAGCTTAATCACTTCTATTGTTCCTGTTCCAATCAAATTATTAGCGGCTGCATCTCCTAAGTAATGTCCCCAGGTTTTCAGCCTATCTTTAAATTCTGGAGTTTGCTTGGCTTTTGTAGCTAAGTAATTTGCCGCTTCTCGTTGAGCCAGTTCTGGGGAATGTCCCTGAGCTTGTAGTTGAGTCAAAAGCTTCTGAATTTGGGTTTCAGCTTTCTTCAGTTCCGTTAATATTTGTGCTTGCTCTGATGTGTAGTTTTGAGCGTTATGAAGGCTTTTATAATCCCCTTTAACCTCACCCGCCGCGCTGTTAATGGTGTTGTGATTACCAGAGCTTACGACATGACCGTGACTTTCAACACTGCCGACATCGCCCTGAAAGGTGTAGTTTTTGTGAGAGTCTGCCATTTTTTTTGAACCCTCACTGGGTTGTTGTAAAACTCGATTATAATTTGGCTTTTGCCAAAACCTAAAACAAAATGGGTGTGTTTTGTGGGAAATAAAGAGCAGTTATATCCCAACTTCCCGGTCAAAGCGTAGCATCTCCAAACTGCGATCGCCGTAGAGATCGGTGATATGATCTCGACAACAGTCGATCGCAAAATCGTTTAACTCCTCCGGTTCAATCCCATACATTTCCTGAAATATATCCGCCTCCACCCGACAGAAGCGAGGGCGATGGGCATAAATGCGACATTCACGAGTCTGATGATCAAAATTGACACACCATCCGTCTTCCCCCACCATACTCAAATACTGGTCTAACTCCTCTGGTGTCAGATAGGTTTCTAATCCAGGGCGTTCGGTTGGGTCTAGATAACAGCACGCACCACATTGCTTTACACAACGCCAAGTTGCCATTGCATTTCACCATCGAGCGATTGATTCCAAGCTTCTCTAGGATAACGGGTTTTCCTCTGTCGGATAGACAAGGACAGATGACACAGGACAAATGACATTTCTGTTACGTTTTGTATAGTTTTGTTAATTTGATTAAAAAAACTGGTCAATTAGCCAGTAAAATCTAATCGGCAATTTTTAACGACATCATCTAAATTAGGTTAATCGGGAGGATAGATGGATTTAAGTTTTATCGGGAATATCAACTGGGAACTGATTGCCCAGCTTAGCGTGCTGGCGGCGATTGTGATTGCTGGTCCTGTGGTTATTTTTCTGCTGGCTGCGTTTAGGGGAGACCTGTAGCCGTCTGTTTGCTTGTAGTGGGAGCATCTTGCTCCCTGATGCGTTGAAGCTGGGGAAGCTGGGGAAGCTGGGGAAGCTGGGGAAGCTGGGGAAGCTGGGG
>CAKZMA010000144.1 GCA_937127375.1 uncultured Coleofasciculus sp.
AACGCCGCTTTCGCTGAAATTACTCAAGCGGGTGTACAAAGTCTGGGCGTTGAACGCACGGGGATTTGGTTATTTGACAAAACCGGGACTAAACTCCAATGTCTCGATCTCTTTGACAAGAATCAAAACCACCATAGTCAAGGAATTGAACTTGCTGTAGCGGACTATCCGACCTATTTTAATGCCTTACAAGAGGATCAAGTTATTGCCGCCGATTATGCCCAAACTGACCCCAGAACTCAAGAATTGGCAGCATCTTATTTAATTCCCTGTAACATCACCTCGGTTCTAGATGTACCAATTCAAATCCGAGGCGAAATCGCCGGAATCGTCTGTTTAGGACAAGTGGGAATGATTCGCCTCTGGACACCAGAAGACCAGAATTTCGCCCGATCACTGGCTGATTTAGTGTCTTTGGCAATGGAAGCGCGAGAACGCAAACAAACGGAGTTTGATTTAGCGGAAAGCCAACGCAGTCTGGCAACGTTAATGAGTAATATACCCGGTATTGCTTACCGTTGTCTGAATGACTCAGACTGGACGATGCTTTTTATCAGTGAAGGCTGCTATGATCTCACGGGTTATCCGGTTGAAGCATTCACCCAGGAAAAAATACTCACCTACAATCAACTAATTCATCCTGATGACCAAAACGCTGTATTTGATCAGGTGCAAGCGGCTATAGATAATCACCGTTCTTACCAAATCACTTATCGAATTATCACCGCAACTGGCGAATTAAAGTGGGTTTGGGAACAAGGTCAGGGGATTTTTTACCCCGATGGTAGAGTATTTTATCTAGAAGGTTTAATTACGGATATTACCGCACAAAAACAAACTGAAGCGGCGTTACGTAAAAGTGAAGACCGTTGGCAATTAGTGCTAAATAGTACTCAGGATGGCATCTTTGAGTGGAATATCGCCACTGGAAAAGTATTTTCTTCCCCTCACTTGGGAGGGATGCTAGGTTACACCGCTCCAACCGTACTGGAAAGCTTTGATCGTTGGCGTAATCTCGTCCATCCAGAAGATATTGATCAAGTTTTAGCCACATTGCAAGACCATTTAACCCAAAAAACTCCCCCCTACAAGTTTGAGTACAGGATGCGCTGCAAAGATGGTAGTTATAAATGGATTTTGGCACGGGGACAAGTGCAATGGAATGAAAACGGACAGCCTGTGCGGGTTGTCGGTTCTCAGCAGGATATCAGCGATCGCAAACAAGCGGAAGAAGAGGTAAAACTCTTATTAAACCTCTCTCAGGCAATTAATGCAGCGCCCGATTTTGATACAGCTTTAGAGGTAGCATTGCAGCAGTTATGTGAAATCACGGGTTGGATTTATGGCGAAGCTTGGATTCCCTCCACCGATGAGTCAATTTTAATATCTAGCCGCCGTTGGCATTGTCAACGCCAAGGACTTGAGCCGAATTTGTCTGTAGCCATTGAAGGTTTCCGAGAGTATAGTAAATTACTCACGTTTTATCCAGGAGAAGAGATTCCGGGACAGGTTTGGTTAACTCAAAAGTCTCAATGGATCAGCGATTTGAGTCAGATCGATGATGTTCTGATGCGATTGGAATCAGCCACAGCCTGTGGTTTTAAAGTGGGCTTTGGCGTACCAATTATTGCCAATGTTAAGCCAGAGCAACCGACACGCCAAGGCAACAGTTGTTTATTGAGTTCTCCCTCTTCTGTATTAGCAATCCTGGTGTTTTTTACCCAGTCTAACGGTTCGGAGGACAAACGGTTAAGTGATTTGGTGAATGGGGTGGCGGCTCAATTGGGAACGGTGCTGCAACAGAAGAAAGTGCAAGCCGAAATGAAAGCGCTATTTGCCGCCATGACTGATATGGTTACAGTGAGAGATGTTTCGGGACGCTGTCTAAATATGATTCCTACCAAGATGTCAAATGTTTACAAATTACCGGAGGCGATGATCGGCAGAAAACTCGATGAGGATTTGCCACGTCCCCAAGCGGATCTGATTCTCCAGGCGATTCTCCAGGCAATATCAACCCAGGAAACCGTCTCGATTGAATATTCCCTGCCGATTAATGGCAAGGAGATTTGGTTGGCGGAAACGATTTCTCCCTTGTCTACAGAAACGGCTATTTTAGTGGCACGAGATATTAGCGATCGCAAGCAAGCAGAAGCTGCCCTTTATGTCGAGAAACAAAAGTCAGAACAGTTATTATTGAATATTCTACCTCAGCCGATTGTTGATCAGCTTAGAAATAATCCTGATGTTATTGCTGAACAGTTTAACGATGTGACCATTTTGTTTGCGGATTTAGTGGGATTTACTCCCCTAGCGGCACGGTTAAAACCGATTGAGTTAGTTAAGTTACTCAATCAGATTTTTTCCCGGTTTGATCAGTTGGTCGATCAATTAGGATTAGAGAAGATAAAAACTATTGGTGATGCCTATATGGTGGCGGCTGGTTTACCGATTCCCCGAGCCGATCATGCCGAGGCGATCGCGCAAATGGCACTGGCAATGCAAGCGGCGATGAAACGCTTTCAAGTTGAACTGGGTGAGGATATTAAAATCCGCATTGGGATTAATACAGGCGTTGTAGTGGCTGGGGTGATTGGAACGAAGAAGTTTATCTATGATTTGTGGGGAGATGCGGTGAATATTGCCTCACGCATGGAATCCTCTGGTGAAGCGGGACAGATTCAAGTGACTGAAGCAACATATCAGCAACTTAAGTATAACTATCAGTTGGAAAAACGAGGAGCAATTAATGTTAGGGGGAGAGGCGAAATGGTGACATATTGGCTTCTGGGTAATCAATAATTGTCTAGCTAAACTCTAAAATTATGGCACATACAGTATTAGTAGCGAGCAAGATGCAAAGCCTGCGGCATGGCTTCGCTAAACGCACTACAAGGATTGCGCCCTTATTGACATTACGGTTTAAATGCCGAACAGCTTAACCCGGATTTGGTATAACACGGTGTAGTACAGGAACGATGAAACAGTGCTTTTCTACTCTTGGAAATGGTATATCATATCGAGTCTGAAAACGCTGTAAATGAATAATCTAAATCCCCGCATGACCTAACGCTAAACCTGCAACCAGCATCCCCAGAACCAAAAACGGTTGAGCGCTGGCTTGATATTTCACATCATTTTCCAGGGGCGATCGCAGAAAATACATATCCTGAAATGTAATCTGAGGCACAATTAACAGCAACAGTATCGCTGCATAGAGATTTTGATGAATGCTAATCAAATACCCCGCAATCCCGGCTTGAAAGATATCAATCATCAGCACACAAATCCAAGCCGCTGTCCCCACGCCAAACATCACCGGAATAGACTTCAGCCCCAATTGGCGATCGCCTTCCACACTCTTAAAGTCATTCACCACAGCAATTCCTAAACCTGCCAGACTATAAATCAGGGTGAGAATCACAATCGTCCAATTCAGATTACCAAATAAAGCATGACCCGCCCACCAGGGAAGGGCAATATAACTAGAACCCAGGGCGTAGTTTCCCAGCCAACCATTCTTTTTTAGCTTCAATGGCGGTGCCGAATAGATATAGGCGATAAACGCCCCAAAAAGTGTTAAACAGGTTAACGTGGGAAACTCATGACCTGCCCATTGATCCAACCCATACGCCACACCGATACCCGCCAGCAACAGCACGACAATCTGAGTCACCACTTGGGACACCGAAATTGCCCCAGAGGGAATTGGGCGGTAGGGTTCATTAATCGCATCCAGTTCGCGATCATAAAAGTCATTCATGGTTTGGGTATACCCCGCCATCAACGGACCCGACAGTAACATACACGTCACCGCTCTCAGGATATCTTCCGGCGTCCAGGTATATCCACCGCCCGATGCGGCACCACAGACAACCCCCCAGATCAAGGGAATCCAGGTAATCGGTTTCATTAACTGGAGACGAATTTTCCAAATAGATTTTTCACCGGGGGCGGCACCTTTCATGCCTAGAAGTTGCCGAGTTTTACCCGTTTTATCGGTTTGTTCGGTTGAGGGAGAGTTAGACATTTTAGTATTAAGTGTTGAGTGTTGAATTTTAAATTTGTAGGGGCGGGTTTAGGGATTTCCTGATTGGTATTGATGATAACCTTTGTACAAAACCCGCCCTAACCGATACGTAGAGGCAGGTTTAACTATTATCCTTTGAAATGGTGCGTTACGCTCCTTTGAAATGGTGCGTTACGCTCCGCTAACGCACCCTACACCCACCCCGACATAAGACATAAGACATAAGACAATCAGAACGAAATGATTAAACGCTGATCTTGGAACTTTGCCCCTTTCACCGCTTGACCACTCAATTGGGGCGGAAGCCAAATATTACGCCGCTGATCCCCGGCTTCAATTGTCACCTCTGGACCATATTGGGTGAGTTTCACCTGCTTTTTGTCAAAGCCCGGTAAAAATAAACTGACTTGACGATTCGCCACATCTATGCTAATAGATTTAGGCGATTGCATCGCTTGTTTAAAATCAGGTAGGGCATCCATCAACGGTTGCCAATCAGCCACCTGAGATAACTGGGGCAATGCGCTAACCGTTAACGGGGCAAATTCAGCCGCTAAGGTGTCCGTTGCCGGAATTTGGTTCAACAGAACCCCTCCCACCGTCAGATTAACCTGCTGGGCGCTACCCCAGAAATATTTGGCAGTCGCCAGTGCAGCCGTGTCTCCCGTTGTCACCAAATACGCCGCCACCCGATTCGGATCAGCCACAGCGGTTTTACCCTGTTCCAGCATTTGGTTAGTTTGCTGAGTTGGTTTGTTGGCAAAATCGTCGGGTGTCCAGGTCACATTAAGAATGGCACTGGTAACGGGTTGGATAAACGGGGAAATCGCCTTACCCAGATCCGACTCGGTAAAAATTTGGCGAAAGCGGCGAAAATACCAACTGAGAATTTCTGGCATCCCCAGCATCCTCAATGTGGTTTGATCGCCGCTGCCATCGTAGATAATCACATCATACTCACCACTGGCGTCATATTCGCGAATCGCATTCAGGGCTAAAGCACTATCCATCCCTGGTAAAATGCCCAATTCTTGACCATAGACATTTTTCAACGTTGGCGATCGCAAATACTCCGCCTCTAGCTTTTTCACCTCATCCCAACTCCGTTCCAGGAGGAGGGTAGACTGAAGCTGAACCGCTTTCAGATTCGGTTCCACCTCCGTCGGATCAGCCCTAGGGAATGTTCCCAATAAAAGTCCAAACGCCGGGGTGGGATCTTGCCCGACTAAAAGGACACGCTGACCAAGATTTGCGAACTTTTTAGCCGCCGCGATCGCAATGGTGGTGCGACCGGTGCCGCCTTTGCCTAAAAAGGTGAGAATAAAAGCCATAATTTTGCTGGACGCTGCTGGGGAAGTCGTCACTAACTGACGGGTTTGAGTTCATCTTCAAAAAACCAGGTTGCCGTGTTGTCGTCAAATTCGACGATCGCACCGACACCGCTGCCATCTGTCATTTTAAAGTCTTTGACGATGCCAACTTTCCCTAGTTTATTCACGATATCGCCCGATACCCGGTCTCTGAGACGACAGACTTGAACTTTTTGACCAATCTCCATTATTGCTGCTAGTACTTTTAATAGGATGAACCATTCCAAAGTGTAGCCGAATCTGGGACGTTGGGTTAGATCTGGTGCTGACTTTTCGCGGAAGGTTCGTTCGTAGTCGGCACGAAGAGTGCCAGACAGCGCTAAAGCGCTTACTACATACTACTAACTTGCCATCCGCTCCTGGGTTCGTAGTCGGCACGAAGAGTGCCATCTAGCGCTAAAGCGCTTACTACAAACCTACCATTCGCTCCTGAGCCTCCACCAAGGCGCGTCGGACTTGCTCAAATCCTGTCCCCCCATAACTATTGCGGGCAGAAACCACCTGAGTCGGTGCGATCGCGTCGTAAATATCCTCCTCAAAGGCAGGATGGATTTCTTTCCACTCTGGCACCGTTAAGTCTTTCAGCAGTTTACCCGCCCCTAGACAAGTTCTCACCACTTTACCCACCAAGTTATAGGCTTCTCGGAAGGGAACCCCTTTACTTGCCAAATAATCCGCCACATCGGTAGCATTGGAGAAATCTTCCGCCACCGCTGAGGCGAGACGCCCAGGACAAAACTCTAGCCCCTCCCGTAACAAAATTGTCATGGCTTCCAGACATCCTTTAACCGTTTTCACACTGTCAAATAGCGCCTCTTTATCCTCCTGCAAATCCTTGTTATACGCCAACGGTAATCCCTTCATTAGTACCAGCATGGCTTGCAGATGCCCAAACACCCGCCCCGTTTTCCCTCGTACCAATTCCGGCACATCCGGGTTCTTCTTTTGCGGCATAATACTCGAACCCGTCGAGCAATTGTCCTTGAGGGTAACAAAGCCAAATTCCTGAGATGCCCAGAGAATAATTTCTTCCGACAATCGGCTCAAGTGAACCATAATCAGACTCGCCGCCGTCAAAAACTCAATGGCAAAGTCGCGATCGCTCACACCATCTAAACTGTTGCGATAAACATCACCAAAATCTAGCAGTGAGGCGCTGTAGTGCCGATCAATCGGGAATGTCGTCCCCGCTAGCGCCCCACACCCTAAAGGAGAAATATTCACCCGCTGGTAAATTTCCCCCAATCGTTGCCAATCTCGCTGCACCATTTCCCAATACGCCAGCAAATGATGGGCTAAACTCAACGGCTGGGCGCGTTGGAGATGGGTGTAGCCAGGGATTAAGGTTTCGACATGGGATTCAGCCAGAGTCAGCAAAACCCCTTGCATATCTCGCAACTGAGTCCGAATTTGGCTAATTTGATCCCGCAAATAGAGTCGCGTATCTGTACCCACTTGGTCATTTCGCGATCGCGCCGTGTGCAGCTTTTTCCCCACATCCCCAACAAGTTCCGTGAGGCGTCGTTCCACGGCAAAATGAACGTCCTCAGCGTCAATACCGGGATTAAATTTTCCCTGGCGGTATTCTGAACGAATTTGTTCTAACCCGTTCACCAGTTGCTCCGCTTCAGCGGCTGAAATAATGCCAGTGTGTGCCAGCATCTTCCCATGAGCCACCGAACCCGTCAGATCATACTCAATCAGCTCGATATCGAACCCAATACTGGCATTGAACTGTGCGATCGCCGGATGTAGTGCCGATTCAAATCGCTGACTCCACGTTGTTTGTTCCGTCACAATACCGATTCACCAATGACAAAGGACAAATGACAAAGGACAAATCACCCAAACGAACTCATCCCCCGAAAAATATAACCGATAACTAAACCAATCAAAAATGCCCAGACTTGACCCGATTCAATGAAATTATTGAACGCCTGTTGAATTTGACCCAAAATATCCGGCTCTTCAAATTGCTGGGCTAACACCAGTCCATCGGTTAGCCATGGACTCACCAGGTCAATCAGGGAATGAAAACCAGTGACAACAGACATTAGAGCTTGTACTTCCACAACAGCCATGGCGATGATTGCCTTTAAATAGGTTACTCGGAAGATTTTACCTGCAACACGACCAAGGTCATATCATCTCCGTTACGGTTTTTCCCGCCCATAAACTCTCCCACCCGCTCAAATAGATAATCTAGGATGGGTTGAGAGCCTTGGCGATGTTCGCACGCCCACCGAAAGGCTTCAATCAGATTTTCCTCATCAAAACGATCACCGTGTTGATTGGCGACATCAGTAAATCCATCCGTGTAATAGATAATCGTGTCTCCTACATCGAGTTGGATTTGATCATCTTCATACGGAGAATCTGCCTCTAAGCCAATCAACATCCCATCCGTATCAAGACGTTCAATGGAATGGGTGGATGCTTTCCATAAGAAAGGGGGGTTATGAGCCGCATTGCTATAGGACAACGTGCGGGTTTGAGGATTGTACTCCGAATAAAACAGGGTGACAAATCGATTGGAATTTTCTAAGTCAGCATACATCACCCGATTTAGATGTTCCAGGATGCGGGCTGGGGAGTGACGGTTTAGCACTTCTGCTCGCAACATACCCCGCGTCATGGTCATAATCAAGCCGGCTGGTACACCTTTACCCATGACATCACCAATGACAACGCTCCAAGGAACAGAGGCTTTGTGCTGATCAAGGGCTTGATTATCACCCGGCTGGGTTGGGCGAAGCTGATCGTAGTTGGTGGGAATAAAATCATAGTAGTCTCCACCGACTCGACTTGCCGTCTGACACCGAGCCGCCAGTTCAATTCCTTTAATCGAGGGACATTGACGGGGGAGGAGGCGTAATTGGATTTCTGCGCCAATTTCTAACTCTCGATCTAAGCGTTCTTTTTTGCGAAGTTCTACAGTCAGTTCATCATTCGCGATCGCGACGGCTGTTTGATCGGCTACTAAACGCACTAACTTCTGTCGAGTTGGCGTCCAGCTATAATTCAGGTCATCAGTAAACACATACAAACGCCCGCGTTCGACATTTTTAATTAAAATGGGTGTGCCAAATAACTGAATATCTGTGTCTAAATAGCGATCGACCTGATCGTCAAACGATGACCAAATTGCGTCCAACTGTTCTGGACTCATTACCGATTTTCCATCCTCATTGCCTTGAGTCGTGATCGTCTGAGTTGCCCGTTCAAGTGCTGGACGCAAGGTTTGACACTCTTGATTATCTTGGCAATGCATCTGTTCTAGCCGGAGTTGACCATTTGGTTTTAACAAAACCAATGCGCCTCCCTCCGTATCGGTTACCCTTGCTGACATCAAGGGAATTAATTCTAAAAATTGATTCAAATTGTTGAAGCTGCGTAAGGCAAATCCCAGCGAACTTAACAAATCTTGGATTTTGTGTTGTTCTCGGTGTAAGCAAGCCACAAGTTCTTTCAGGGCGGAAACGGGTGTTCTGTCAGAAGCAGCGATATAGGGTGTGCCATTCGTTGAATTAGGGGGTTGGCTGGGGAAGGGGCGTGCTGTCATTACATCAGGGTTGGGGAGCATCACTTTTTACTAAAGATATAGTCCAATCGGAGGTAGTCTCTACACTTATGGTCTTCAAGTAGCTATTGAAACACTTTTGACCATCCATGCTTCCATAAGTAAGTTGAAGTAAGTTGCAAACGTCCGGACAGCCTTCTTGCAGGCATGAATAGGACAATATAAAAAGCGTGGGAAAATCCCGATGACATCCTATCTTAGCGCTGTTGGTCTTTGGCGCTGTACTGAAGTCTGTTCCGGTTATTGTATAAGTATTTCACTGATTTTAGGTGTCAATCATAGCGCCAATTGAGTATTCTGCCAACGTCCATCTGGAGGATGAGTTAAACTCTGTCTTGTTTTTAGTCTTCAATCAAGCCTCCAAAATCACGATTAGCTCTTTAGGAATCCCCCATTTTTTCTATCGATTGGAAAATAAAAGGTACATTTACCCTTTTCTTCGACCAGGATAATAGAGCAACCGCTGATATCGGACAAAACCCATAAGAATTTAGTAGAGACGTTGCATGCAACGTCTCTACCAATGATCTGTCCTCACCGCTATAGCGGTTGCTATATTACAGCTAGGTGAAATTTGGGCTATTCAATCTGTGCTAACCTTTATGGCGACCGCTATATATTGAATCCATGTACTGCCCAAGCGGATAAAGAGAAAGCTCTTTTGGCTTAATTATTCAACACTTCTACATCATGACGGAAGGCAATTAAGGCATGACTATTCTCCATTTCGGTTAAGGCTTGGAAGATCTCGTCAGAGACTTCTGCGGAGACAACGCTTTTCATCTCAATATTGGTGTTATACCCAACAATATCTCCCATGCGTCTGCCATGACCCCCTTCACCGAGGACATCGTTGATGGTAAATCCCGTTACCCCTTTGCTTTTGAGCAGTTTGATTAAACGCTCTTTGAGTACAGATTCACTGATAATCGTAATTAAGACAGCGGGTTTGATGGGAATGGCTTCAGTAGACATAAGAAACTCCTAAAATGTTTGTTTAGGGAAAGATGACAGGCAAAGAATAACTCAATTCCTGTACCAATTCGAGATTTTCCCGAAAAGTTCACCGTCTCAGACTTCTGTTTGGCAAGCGGGCAGTCGTTTTAATCCACTCCCGCAGTCGCTGTCGCAGCTCATCGATATTCGGCGTTTGTTTACCATAACGCCAGCGTACATAAGCTTGAGAAATGTCATCAATCACGGTAGCTGATTCAGAGGATTGCTGCTGACGCATGACCCTAGCATATTCTAACGGCGTCTGGGCGGGGTGCTTAATATATCCTCTAGCCTTCAAAACCTTTAACATTTGCTGGTACAGCCGTTCCATGGGGGGTAATTTCCCTAACCAGCGACGGTAACGCCAGGTTTGCCACTGTACCCAGCTTAACCAACCGACGAACCCCAGCGCGATCGCGAAAATTAATCCGCCAAACAATCCCATCCAACCACTGGAGAATATCGCCCACAGTCGCACGATTAGCCGCAGCAGCGAACCAATAATTAGATTCCACAATTCTCCGATAAAATTGCTTACGGGTGTGGGTAGCCATCCAGCAACCCACTGCCAAAACTGACGCAGCACGCTAAAGGTTTCTGTATCTTCTACACTTTGGGGAACTATTTCATGTCCAGGAATGGGGTCAAAGGCAAACCAGCCATAGTTGGGGAAATAAACTTCCGTCATGGCGTAAGCATCGGTATTTTTGACCACATATAAGCCAGTGAAAGGATTAAATTGACCGGTACCAAATCCCACAACTAACCGCGCTGGAATCCCAATTGAACGCAGCATGATAGTTAAGGCTGTGGAAAAGTGATCCGGATAACCGCCTTCATGTTTAAACAGAAACGCTTCGACTAAATCCTCATCGTCTTGTAAATAGGGAAGTTCAAAGGGATTATCGGGAATACGATACCGTTGCTTTACGGCTTGAGCCAAATACAGGGCTTTTTCGTAGGATGAGGTGAGGGGTTGGGGGGAGGTGGCTAAGAGTTGTTCGGTTTTTTCACGAATCTTATCCGCGATGTCTGGCGGAACATCAAGATAGTATTTTTGGATGTTGTCTGGGTATGTTTCCGGGGCTTGTTGGAGTCGGGTGCGATCGCGCACGGGTACTTCGGATATTACCGTATAGGTTAATCCTTCCAGTAACGCTAGAGGCGATCGCAAACTACCTTCTGTGTCAATAGCTACTTCCCGCGTGGGAAAATAGAGTCGCTTGGGATAACTTAGTGCCGGAATAATATTCGGCAGTTCCGATACAGCGGTATAACTTTGAATCACCGTTTTAGTCCGACCCAAATTAAAGCTAGTGGGATAGAGTTGGAATCGATAAGACCAAGTCGGGCGAGTCACCTCCACCACCTGATCTTCGCGAGACAACTCCCATCCTTGACCCGTATACTGGTCATAAGCCTGTACTCGCCAAAATCCAGGGGCTTGGGAACGCACCCGCAAGACGACTTTTGGCTTTAAAGCACCTCGGAGATTCTGGTTAATTTGGTTGCCAAAGCCATAGTAAAACGTTTCATCCATTTCACCCGCACCCTGACTAGGAGAGGTTCCCTCACCACCAGAACCATCCCCTTCACCCTGATATCCGGGATTATTCACGCCCCGATTGTTCCCCTCAAACGAGCGCTCATCCAAATCCATCGGCGCACTCACCGGAAAGGTTTGCAGTTGATAACCGGGAAATCGAGGCATTAGGGCAAAAATCCCTAACCCCAGGGCGATAACTACTAACAAAAAAATACTTAACCGTCGTAGTGACAGCGGCGAAGAACGTTTAGCTTTTTTCCTAGACGTTTTCCGTTTTGGTGATAAACCGATGCGGGATTGGTAATCGAGGATGAGTGTGGGTAACGCGATCGCTAAAAATATCAACAATAGCGGGGCAAACGCTAAGGTTTGGCTCAGGGTTCCTGCTACCCCCAGCAAAATCAGCCCGATTACCATGGAATAGCCTAAATCCTTGCGCCGGGGCAAGTCAAAGCTGTGGAGGACTTGTACTTGAATCAATAATTCTGCGAGAACGAGGCGGGTATCATTGAGGCTGGCTAATAAATTATTAAAGAATACCCCCATAGCGATTAGCATCCCAATCGCCAAAAAAAACTTAACCGCAATGTTGCGATGGCGGCGACGATACCAACTCCAGGTTGCTCCCAGGATAGAGAGGGGTATAGCCCAGACACTCATCTGGGTTTCAGCAGCAATATCGGTGGCGATAATTCCGACAATCACTAATCCCTGGACTAAGACTCGTAATCCTATCGAGTCTTCGGTTTGAGGCAGTGGCATTGTGCCAAGACGTTGCCACACCTGATTTAGACCAGGTAGACGCCGGATTCGCTGCATCCCTGAAGGGTTCGACATAACAATTGACTCTCTTGTGCGCGAGATGGCTGTTAGATTAAATTCACGGGTTCAATCTATTGTATCTAAGTCCACAGTCGGGAGTGAGAGAAGCTCCCCAGTCTAACAGCTAGCACTTAACCCTTACCCCTTACATCGTTGGGTAAATCGCAAAAACCAAGGGGTTTTGGTCTGAGTCTTGGAACCGAATTTCCAGGGGATAGGTTTGATTCGGCGGCAAATCAAAGGCTTCAACACTCACATAGCCGGGATAGGTGCGCTCTGATACGGCTGAACCTTCAGGTGTACGCAAGGTCAAACTGCCACTTTCAGGCAGATTGCTGATCACCCGCAGGGTAGGAACACCTTCTTGGATCTGGTACTCTGCCTGGACGGTGATCACGCCGACAGCGGTTTGCCATTGACGTTCAACCGGATGCTGGCTGGGTGAAATGGATACAGTCAACGTGCTAATAATCTCTTTAGCCGCTAACAATGCCAGAATCATTTGTTGCTCTGGAGTTGCCTCGTCATAGGATGGGGATGGAAGTTCCTTGAGCAACAGTTGCAGTTGTTCAGGGTCACGACCCGATCCCGAAGACAACAGTACCATTTGCGCTTGATTATTCAGCAACTGGAATTGGGCGGGGAATAAGTTTTCCACAGCCTTGACCATTTTTCGCCCCAATTGATAGGGGGAATAGACGGACTCCGAACAAGCGTTAAATAGGGTGACTAAAACGTTTTCCGGGATGGGGACAGGTAGCGGTAGGTTCAAGAGTTGGGGTGTCCATACCTGAACCGATGGAACCCCAGTCGAGGCTACGCTGTCTGAGATATCAGGTTCGTATTCATGAATATTCGTCTCCCAGGGGAATAAGGGGGGATGACGCTCAATTTCTACTTGCAGTTTGCGCTTAATTAGCGCCTCAAAACGATTTTGCACGATCGGCATATCTCCCAAGTTGTAGGGGCGGGTTGTACCGCCCGGTTCAATGTCCTCACGAGTAGGAATGTCTTCTGAACTCACTCGCGTGTGGTCATTAGCGGTTTCGCCAGTTATAGTGGGTGCAATGTTCACGTCTTCAACATCCAGTGGATCTAACTCATCAAATTGAAAATTTGCTGCTTCTAGCTCATCGATAGGGTCTAACCCGTCGGGTTGCCCATGGACTGATGGTGTAGCAGCAGGAACGGACTCTTGTAGCAGCCAAGCCATTAAGCGGCTGTATAGGGTGTCCGAGTTATTGTTTATGTCACTATTCATCTTCAGATGCACCTGATCCGGATACTGAACGATTGCGAATATCCCAGGCAATTTCGAGCAATTTAAACCATCGCTTGTCAACCTGAGTCACTGTACAACCTAGGGCTTGGGCTATTTCTTGGGTGGAATGACCCTGCTGCTTGTGGTGCAGCAATTCCCGCTGTTGGGGATCAATTTTATTCTGAAATAGCTGCCACTGGTGGGGGGTTAACCCCAGATTTTTCTCTAAATCGGCTTCTAGCCATTGATGGACAAGTTCCCAACGGTGAGAAAGGGCAAACCGAATTAAATGATACTTAAATCGTTGCTGTAAGTAATCCCTCTGACGGGGGGTTAATCCTAATATCTCCTCAATTTCGCTCGTCGGCAAGTCTTGTAGGCGCAGGGTGAAGTAGTCGGCACAATCGTGTTGTTGCCGTTCTTCGAGATAGGCGAACAATTCCTCAACCACCTTATCCCGCAGGTTCGCTTCCAGGGGTTCGGGTTCAGACGCCACCATCACCTCTCGCACCTGCTGAATCGCGGCATCGTTCCAGGTATTTTCTGAATCGGGAGTACCCCCTTCGGCGGCGGTATCCATGTCTACCGAGGTTTCTGGGGGTTGCTGTTGAGAAAAGGTTTGCGCCCGCAAGATTAGCAGTTGCTGGGATCGCCGTCCAGGTAAAGGAATACGGCGCTTGGCATACCGTTCGGTAAACGCCATGTACTCCGACAACTCCAACAGCGATCGCGGACGATAATTTTCTTCAATAGACGTCTCACGCCGAAAGGCATTTAAGGATTCGACATAAAATCCCTGTAAGAAATCTTCAATCAGAATAACGCGGGCTTGATAGCTCGCGGGGGTTTTAGACGGGGTAATATAGCGGTAGACGATCGCACTCAACGTACTCTGAAGGTCGATTCGTCCTCGATGAGATCCAAGGCGGTAATATTTTAAGACTTGTTTGAGGCGATGGTTGGCTAGGGTCTTTGCCCAGCTTTCAACATCTCCAGACGTCTTAATTCGATGGCTTTCATTACAAATTCGAGTGACTTCATTTGCTAAACGCGCTGCTACATCCCGGCAGTTCTGCTCGGATGCAGTCGTAGACTGCCGAAGTTGGTTAAATAGCAGTTGAAAAATAGCCTCCACGCCCTGGCAGACTTCCCTCATGATGTTCATTCTTTCACAAAGACCCTAACACACATAATCAACAACCGTTTTAATCTGGGTTTAGACTCATACATAGCAGTAAGAGGTACTCGAAAAGAGGATCGCTCTATGGATTTAACCCAACAAATTCAAGCCCTGATTGACAATGCCCCGGCTGACGGGACGACGCCAAAAATAGTTGAGGCGATTGCCCCTGTCCTAACCACGCTTGCCAGTCAGTTACACCACTCGGACTATCATATTCTCCAAACCCTAGATCAAGGTTGGGTGGTAACGACCCTGAGTAATCGTGCCCAGCCTGAGGTCGAAAAAAATGTTGTCTATGCTTTTCCTACACTCAAAGACGCGGCTGATTTTCAGTCCAATTGGGACCCTCAAATCATGGCGATGCCCGTGCCAGTCACTCACATTTTGTTCCAGATGTTAGCCCTTGACACGGTAAATAGCACCGTTTTCTTTGATACACCTGGTAATTTAACAGCCGGAACCGAGGTGCGTCGAGAGGATCTGCAACGCTTGGTTCAAACTCAGCTCCAGCATACTCAATCAGCACCTCGGTCATATCCTAGCAACCTCCCCCCAGACATTGCTTAATTTAAACTAACCTACAGCCGCTAAAATGCTAGAGACTTGAGGGGAGAGCGATCGACTCGTTCGCCAATTCGGTGCTGCAGGTTTCTCTAACCTTAACCTTTTGGTCAGCTTTGCCCCTGTTATTTCTCCTGAAAACCCTGGCTTTTCTATCTATTGTAAGCGGTTATAGTCGTTATCCAGTGTCAACGCCTGTAATTTATATCACAGAGGATAACAACAGATAGAGGATATGGTACTATATGCTCATGTAAGCTTATTCTTGCTCACATGGGCTACGTTCCTTTAAGAGAAGCCGTTAAGCGACTGGGATTACACAAAAACACGTTAAGGAAGTACGCGGATAATGGCATCATTCCCTCTATACGCAATCCTGCAGGACAACGTATGTTTGACGTTGAAGCCTATTTGGGAGCAAGTGCTGGAAGTGCCACTATTTGTTATTGTCGAGTATCGAGTCCCAAGCAGCGAGATGATCTCGCCCGACAAGTCGCCTATATGCAGTCTCTCTACCCACGAGCCGAAATCGTTAAAGATATTGGAAGTGGACTCAACTTCAAAAGGAAAGGATTGCGTTCCCTACTGGACAGACTTCTTAAAGGGCATAAGCTCACAATTGTTGTTGCCTGCAAAGACAGACTGTGCCGATTTGGATTCGAGCTTATACAGTATCTGGTCGAGCAAAACGGTGGCAACATCGTGGTTCTCGACCAGACTGTATACTGTCCTCAATCAGAGCTTACCCAAGATTTACTCTCCATTATCCATGTCTTCTCTTGTCGGATGCATGGACTCCGAAAGTACAGCAAGAAAATCAAAGAAGATACGGATTTACTTGAGTCCTGACCAGAGGAATTTGGTGAACAGATGGATGGGAGTGTCAAGGTTTGTATTCAACAAGACTGTTGAATACTTACAACAACCCGACACCAAGCCGAACTGGAAAGCTATCAAGAAAGGCAGACTAGATGCTTTACCGGAGTGGTGCAAAGAAGTCCCTTATCAAATTAAGTCAATAGCGATTAAGGACGCTTGTACAGCCGTAAGAGAATCCCATAAAAAGTACAAGCTCACGGGAAAAATTCAGAAAGTCAAATTCCGTTCCCGTAAAAATAAAATTCAGTCTTGTTACATCCCCAAATCAGCCGTAACTGAACAAGGGATATATTACACAATATTGGGCAAAATACGCTACACAGAACAGTTGCCCGACAATATTGGGGATTGCCGATTGGTGTTCCATCACGGTCAACACTACATCTGCGTTCCCCATGATGTGCCACGACAAGCGTCCG
Organism: uncultured Coleofasciculus sp.; assembly: GCA_937127375.1. Lineage (GTDB taxonomy): Bacteria > Cyanobacteriota > Cyanobacteriia > Cyanobacteriales > Coleofasciculaceae > Coleofasciculus. The sequence continues at coordinate 16,648 of CAKZMA010000144.1, forward strand.
AGAACCAAGGGCGGGTCGTGGCACTAGACCCTGGTGTTCGGTCGTTCCTAACTCTGTTTACTGAAGATAGCTTTGGTTGGATAGGGACAGGAGATATCGGACGCATTCAACGACTCTGTTATTACCTAGATGATTTAATTTCCCGACTGACTAGAGCCAAAGCCAAACAACGTCGAAGACTAAAAAAGGCGGCTGACCGAAAAGAAAAGAGAATTCGCCATTTAATTGACGAGATGCATCACAAGGTAGCTCGGTTTTTAGTCGATAACTTGGTGGTGATGGATTTCGGATGGACAGGGACATCAATGGCGCTCGTGGGATTTTCCTGCGGGCTTTGGGAGATATCCCCTCTCTAAGAGCTTGTCTTTTCGAGTGCATTGTTAGCAAATGTTAGCAAAAATATATCGGATAACCATGTCTGAATGTCCTGTTTGTCAAACCCAATATATCCCAGGTAATGTGCATCGTTGCTCTGTCTGTGGGTGGGATTTGACCCCCTATTCACCTGCTTTGGCGCAGTCTGTACCCTCAGAAGTTTGGCAGCAGCAGTCCGTTCAATTAGATTGGGCGAGACAGATGTGGGCGAAATGGTCATTTTCCCAAGAGGTTTGGCAAACCCTTTCTCCCCTGAAAGAACAGTTAGCCCAGATTGAACAGCAGCTTCAGCAGGCACAACAGGAACGGCAGGATTTACGGGAGCAACTCCAACAACTGCTGCCGCAACTGGATCAGCCCTTACCCACACTAAACACCGAAAGTCATCAAGAGTCACCACCATTACCTCCCCTAGAAGTCGCCGTTTTAAATTATGAATCAATTGAACATCAATTCACGCTTAATGATTTTTCTGACTCGGTATTATCGGTTGCCATTAGTCCAGACGGCGAAACCTTAGTTAGCGGCGGTTATGACAATATGATTAAAGTGTGGAATCTCCAAACTAGGGAGATCATTCACACACTTGCCGGACATGCCGACTCCGTTGTTTCTGTTGCCATTAGTCCAGATGGTAAAACTTTCGTCAGTGGCAGTGCTGATAATACTCTGAAAATGTGGAACTTAAACACTGGCACAGAAATAATGACGGCTGATGAACATTTGGACTCAGTGTTATCGGTAGCGATTAGCCCCAATCGTAGAACCGTAGCCAGTGCCAGTTCTGACGGTACGATTAAGCTGTGGGATTTGATCACAGGCTATGAGATCCGCACCTTATTTGGTCATACAGACGCCGTATTGTCAGTGGCGATTAGTCCAGATGGACAGAATCTAGTCAGTGGCAGTTCTGATGATACGATTAAAGTTTGGAATCTGAAAACTGGGAAAGAAATCCGCACCTTAACTGGGCATACAAATTCAGTTTTGTCGGTGGCAATTAATCCCGATGGAAAAACAGTCGTCAGTGGGGGATATGACGATACGATTAAAGTGTGGAATCTGAAAACCGGGGAAGAAATCCGCACAATTACAGGTCATGAAGATTCCGTCTTATCGGTTGCTGTCAGTCCAGGGGGACAAATGTTAGTTAGTGGCAGTTCGGATAATACCGTTAAGGTTTGGCATCTGAAAACAGGTGAAGAAATCCACACATTAAGCGGTCACTCTAGCTCGGTTATTTCCGTGGCGTTGAGCCGAGATGGTAAAACAATCGCCAGTTGCAGTTCTGATAAAACGATCAAGGTTTGGCATGTTTTGAGCTGATGTCTTATGTCTTATGTCTTATGTCTTATGTCATTGGTAAGGGGCTAAGTTTACCTAACGTAATATCGTTCAGTTTATTCTCACCATGACTGGATAAGCGTTCT
>CAKZMA010000145.1 GCA_937127375.1 uncultured Coleofasciculus sp.
ATAGATTTTTCTAGATGGCGTGAAAAGTCAGACACAGACGCCATTCCTGACGAACGAAGTGAACGTTAAACCTTTTTCATTGGTTATCCTTCTGGTTTTCGTCATCCGGCTGGATATTTTCCTCCATCCGTTTCATCAAGAGCTGTTTGGCTTTGAGGATATCGGATTCGGTTCCATAGTGATTGTGATAGTAGTAGTAAGATCGGGTAGTATACCCTTTAACACCATTGGCAACCACTCCTAACACGGTAGCGTTAGAGATTCTCATACCATCTAGGGCTTGCATTAATGCCGAGCGATCGCTCTTACCCAAGCCCACTACCATCATCACACCATCAGCGTGAGCCGCCAAGAGACGACCATCAGCTAGTCCTAACACGGGTGGTGTATCGTAAATCACTAAATCAAAAACCGCATGAAATTGTTCCATCAAATGTTGCATCTTCTTGGAACAGAGCAGCCGACTGGGATCAGGGGGGACTTGTCCGGCGGTGAGGACATACAACCGATCCCACATGGGGAGGCGCTGGATTGCTTGTTTCGCCGTTAATCCCGTGGCAATGACGTTACTTAAACCGACCTGGTTATCCAGATTCAAATAGTGATGCACCTGAGGGCGTCGTAAGTCCGCATCCACCAGCAATACTCGTTGACCCATGGCGGCGGCGGCTTGGGCGAGGTGGACGGAAACAGTAGATTTTCCTTCTGAGGGGGTAGCTGAACTAATAATAATGGAGTGAACGGGTGTATCGCTACCCAGAAACCGAATATTCGTCTGGAGCGAACGGAATGATTCTAAGAAGGGAGAAGCGTTGTAGCTTCGGGATGAGCGGCGAGATTTTTCACCATTGGCGGAAGGGGAAGCTGATGCCACCTGGGTTAAGTTTGCCGTAGACATCATCTGTTGTTTGAGTTGTTTTTGGTAGGGGATAATGCCGAGTAAGGGAAGTTTGGTCAAGTCTTTGAGTTCATCGGGAGAATGGAAGACATTATCCAAACGTTCGATCAGCAACGCCACGCCCAAACCTAACAATAATCCCGCGATCGCACCTAATGTGATATTGCGCTGGGTATTGGGCCACACGGGGACTTGGGGGACTTCTGGCTTTAATATAATCTGCCAAGGTAAGGCTTTCTGGGCGGCTTCAATTTCCAGATTTTCCCGCACCGCCAGAAAGCGATTTAAGCTATCGGTGGCGACTTGGAGTTCTCGCTGTAAATCTGTGTAGCGGCGGGCGATGACGGGAATTTGTTTAACCTGGAGGTTGAGCAGTTGAGCCGATCGCGCGATCGCACTTTGTTTGACTTGCAAGACTTGCAGTTGATTAGTCGCTTGCACCAGTTGCTGGGTCAAGTTTGTGCGAATCGAATTGGGGGAAGCACCGGACACCCCAGCCTCGCTCAGGCTTGCGCCCAATACGTTTTGGGATTCTTGGTTGAGTAAGGGTAATAGATTATCCCGTTTCTGGCGCAAGGCTTGCATCGTCGGACTTTGGGGCGTAAACCGCGCCGATTCGAGGGCGATCTGGGATTCAAGTTCCGCGAGTTGGTTGAGTAACTGTTGGTAGCGAGGGGCTTCACTGAGGGTTACAGTGGCAATGGCTTGCTGGGGTGATAATCCCAACTGCTGTAAGAGGGTATTATAAAGCGATCGCGTTTCTTGATACTCAACCTGAGTTTGTAACTGCTGCTGTTCAATCGCACTTACCCGTTGGGATAACTCTTGAGCTTGAATTTCCGGGTCGAGGAGGTTGTGTTGTTGGCGAAAGGCTTGCAATTGTCCTTGCAGCTTATTCACGCGATCGCGCAGCACGGGTAACTGGTCATCCACAAACTGAATTCCCTGTTTCAGGTTCAGTTGTCGCTCTTGTAAGGAGTAGCGTAGATAGCCTCGAGCCACTTCATGTAAAACCCGCCGCACTCGTTCGGGTTCAGTATCCCGATAACGCCCTTCCAGAATCTTGGTGTCCCCCAGTCGGCTGACAATTAGCTGAGTCATTAAGGACTCGTAACTGACCTCAGGATAATGCTTGTGGATCTCTTGGACAATAGCCTCCATTAGCTGAGGAGAGCGTAACACCTGAATCTGGGTATCATAATCCAGTGTGGAATTCCGTCCATCACCGCCACCCACCACTTCTGTGAGTTTGTCTAAGTCTCCTTCTTCCGTGACGGGTTCGACCAACAGTTGAAACTTGCTTTCATACTTCGGTGTCTGATTCAACGTCCAAAAACTGATCCCCGAGGTTACTGCGATCGCGACTCCAGCAATCACTAACGCCCGACGCCGAATGACGTTGACCAACTGTCGCAATGTCCATTCATCCGGTTCGGGTTCCGGAGGTGGCGTCCGGTAGACCATCGGTGGTGCATACTGCGGGTGTTTTCCATTACCATTAGGCGATAATGGTGGCTGAATCTGACCGATTTCCATCTTCCCCCTACTCCTTCTGCGTGGATTGAGCGCGTTCGTCAAAAAATCATTTTACCTTGTTTAATTGTGTATCAGGTTGGCTCAAAATCGTCACGAATACCGCTGAAATTTACAAATTTGATCGGAGTAGGGAATCAGCCATCAACAATCAACCCTTGATTCCCTATCTCTCCTAAAATACTGACATACTGATTCAGTCATCCAATTATCGACTGAAATTCCTCAAAAACGGTAACAGAAGCGACAATATCCCTCTTTTCTGTAGAGACGTTGCATGCAACGTCTCTACTAACGGCTATTACGCCAGCCAACGCTCTAGAATCCAAAAAATCTAAACACGGAGAACACGCTACCAAGCGGACTGACAATTGTACCCAATGTATCCGTGACGCGGGTCAAACCGGAACGTCTGACGATAATCACATCATTAGGGCGCAATGGCGGATTGCTTTCATCGTTAACATCAGCCGTAAAATCCACATCGATTTCCCGTTTTTTAACGGTACCGTTGGGTTGCAGACGAATCAACTCTACAGAACTCTTGCGGGCGCGGCGATTATCAAATCCGCCAGATGCTAGCAGGGCTTGATTTAAGGGGGCGTTCGCTGGGATTGATACTGTACCCGGTTTCTCGACTTCTCCCACTACATTGACATTGATAATTGCCGCCGAAAAGCTCGCTGATGCCAATTTTGTAGCTTCTGAAGCGGTTAGAGTTTCGGCTTCCGGGACTCTAATCGTGTCTCCCTGTTGCAGAATCACATCTTCAGAGAGATCTCCCTCTTGCAGGAGTTCCCAAAGATTGACAACGATCAGTTGCTCAGAGCCATCTCTGGTGGTGCGTCGCACTTCAACGTTACGAATATCGGCAGATTGAGTAATACCTCCCGCCACTTGAATTGCCTGGGTCACTGTTGGCGGTTCTGTATTGTTACCACCGCCGCCACCAGCCTGGTCAGCCGTAGCCGCTCCCGATGTGGCGGCGGTAACGGTATAAGGACCTGGACGCACCACTTCCCCAACGACGGCTACTTTAATTGGCTTAACCGCCTCTGGCGAAAAACTCGCGGTTGCCAGTTGACGGCTTTCTAAGGGGTCAATTCCGGTGGTGGTGGGGATAAAGATTTCATCACCATCTCTCAAGGTCACGTCTTGAGCGAGATCGCTATTTTGCAATAACTCCCAGAGATTAATTGTATAGGTTTGTCGGGTATCTGAGTTAGTCAGACGACGGATTTGCACATTTCGCACATCAGCCGAGCGGCTAATTCCACCAGCAAGCTGAACCACTTGAGTCACGGTGGGAAATTGTTGCCCTTCGTTCAGGGTTACGCTGTAGGAACCTGGACGATTGACTTCCCCGGCGACGGCAATTTTTAGGGGGCGAGCATCAATCAGGGTTAAGGTGACTAAAGGGCGTCTGACATAGGGAGCGTATCGCTGAGAAATCCGTTCACTAGCCGCGTTGATGGTTAATCCTTCCACAGGGATACTGCCAGCAACGGGTAAATTGAGGGTTCCATCGACTAAAACCTGGTAGTCTCCACTGTATTCGGGAACATCAAAGATGGTTACGCCCACGCGATCGCCTGATCCGAGGGTATAGGGTAAGTCTGGTGGTGGATTCGTAACCGTCGTGGGTGCAAGCGGCGAAAATGTGGGGACTTGCGCCATTCCCGGAAGCGGTGCGGTTACGGCAAAAAAGGCGAATAGGGTTAAACCTGCCACAGATGGTGTTAAATGCTTGCTCAAGTTGATCCTCCCGATCCCCATAGTGCGAAAATTATAGTGCGAAAATTGTCAATGGGTCTTTTAACTCTCAGTTTAGTCATATTTATTACAGATGTCTTGGCTCATGCGTGATCAGCTCACATTACCGTTGAAGCGAATTGGGACGAAAAAGTTCATGCTTAGAGTCCATATTTAACATTCTCCCGTGTCACCCGACCTTGAGGAAACGGGGAACAGGGAACTGTATCGGCAAGACTTAGAGAATTCTCCCAACATTGTCTAATATCATTTTAGCAAGCCAGCGATAAATTATGAGTTTTATATTTATTAGCCCGAAAACTGATTTTGCCTTCAAGAAAATCTTTGGCTCGAAGGACAGCAAAGATATCTTGATTAGCTTTTTAAACGCTTTAATCTATAATGCTAATCCGGTGATTCAGGATTTAGAAATCATTGACCCGTACAATCCTGGAGATGTTGTCGATTTAAAAGACAGCTATCTGGATGTCAGGGCTTTACGGGACAATGGCTCAACGGTGTTAATCGAAATGCAGGTGCTGAACGTAGCATCTTTTGAAAAGCGTGTCATTTATAACCTGACCAAAACCTATGCTAATCAATTAAAATATGGGGAAGGATACTCCCATCTTAAACCCGCGATCGCCTTAACGATAACGGATTTCCAACTCTTTGACCAGACTCAGCGGTTCCTGACTCGTTTTGGCTTAAAGGAAAAACAGGAATTATTTGACTATACCGATCCAGAAATCGAACTAATTTTTGTTGAATTACCCAAATTCAATAAAAAGCTTGAGCAGTTAGACAATTTAACCGATAAATGGATTTACTTTATTAAAGACGCTCCCAGCTTGGAAGTCATTCCACCCACGTTTAGACAGGTTCCCGAACTCGAGAAAGCCATGAATATTGCTAACCAAGCGAATTTAAGTGTAGAGGAATTAGAAAAAATACGTAAGCGAGAAGTATTCCTTGAAGATCAACGGGGATTTATTGTTAAGGCAAAGCAGGAGGGACGAGTAGAAGGACGAGTAGAGGGACGAGTAGAAGGACGAGTAGAAGAAGGAATCCGATGGACATTACGTTTGCTGGAGCGTCAGTTTGGGTCAATTCCGCCAGCAATCATTAATCAGATTCAAAACTTGTCTGTTGAAGAATTAGAAGGTCTAGGTGATGCTATTTTAGATTTTAACGATTTAGAGGAAGTATCGGCTTGGTTACAAGACAATAGAAAAGGCGGGTAAT
>CAKZMA010000146.1 GCA_937127375.1 uncultured Coleofasciculus sp.
TTGATGGTCATGGCTTTTTTGGCAAGCGCTGTAATGCACCAGGATGTGGGAAAGCTTACAAGCAGAGTACAACTCAGTGTGAATGTGGTTCGTTACTGGGAGAACCCCAAGGTTATCTAGTGTTTGAGCAGTCAGATGGTACGGCTGACTATATCAGCGCTCAAGAACTGGGAGAATTATTAGGTAATGTGGAGCGTCAAGAGCAACCGAACTCAGAGCAGGGTATTGTATTAGTAGTTTTGAGTGGGTGTAGAACCGGAATGTCTCGCTTGAGTGAATCTGTCTTCAACGGGGTAGCTCAGAACCTCATTGGTCGAGGGATTCCGGCGGTGGTAGCAATGCAGTATTCGATTAGTGTACCTGCTGCCAGTGCCTTTGCCGAAGACTTTTACTACTCCCTGGGACAAAAAGATTCGTTGGTGAGTGCTTTGCGTCAGGGTCAGAGAGCGATCGGGATTGAAGGACATGAGTGGTATCGTCCGGTGCTGTATCTGCGCTGGGAGGATAACGATGGAGGGCAGCTTTTTGACACGACTCAAGCTGTTGAAAGAGAAAATCCTCCTAGTTCCTCAGATCAGGGGTTCGAGTCCCAACTTGTCCCTAGTCTGATCACGAAACTAACAGGTTTGCAGCGTAAACAATTGCGAGTGGCACTTATGAGCGCCTTTCCCGAAGTCGATAACTTAGCGCTTTTGTTTGAGGATGATTTGGATGTACCCCTGAATCAAATCGTTAACGTTCATAAATTTTATGAAAAGGTGATTGCTGATGCCATTAAATGGGCTGAAAGTGAGGGTAAACTCTCCCAGTTAATTGACATTGCTTTACAGAATAAACCAGATAATCCTGAATTGAAAAGCTTTGTCAAAGAAAATCTTCAGATGCTCCTAGAACTAGATGCTAATTCTCTTTCTTCAGAATTCCTGTCATCGTTAATTCAGTGTCTAAACTCGATTACAGACTTGGCTAGCTGTATTCTACCCGCCTGTATTCAAACCCTACCTGATCTGGATGTGAATCATCCTACCTTAAGAGAACACCTGTTAAACGATAACTTGAGTGCCGCTGTCAAGTGGTTGATCGTTTTAGAACTCTTCCTCAAAACTTATGGAAAGAATGCTCAAGGAGATTTATATATTATTCTCTTTGTGAAAAATCTGTTAGCTCTTACTCCTGATCAACTAGCTCTAAGGAACTGGTTGAACCAACTTCCCGGAGAATTACAACCGACTCCACCCTCTGAGCCGGAAATCAACAGTCCAATCAGACCTGATCTTGAACGGCTAAAAAACCTGCAAGCCTATTTTTTACTGATGGTTGAGCCGCCGGAAATTACGACTCAAACGGATAAATTTGGCATTAATTGCTATTTAATTAGCCGAGTAGGAAATGATAACGAGTTAACCAATTTTCAGGCGATTACCCTGCAACCTCTCTGCGAGGAAAACTCACCTGAGACTCTCGAATTGAGACAACAGAAACAAGGATTGTCTTGTACTCTACAGCAGATTGAGGATACTTTACCAGACTGGTTGCTTCAGGTACAACAAATTATTGATAATCGATGCACAGAACTACAGACGAATTTTAATTTAGATTTCCGTCCAGTCTATGATTTAACCGTGGAATTTTGGTTGCCTTTTGAGCATTTGGTTGCCCCTGCTGATACTTGGAAAATTTATGGGAAACCTGTTCGCCTGAAACGCCGCAATCTTTTCGTTGGCAAAGAACATCGAGTCGTTGTGCGTTCTTATGATCGGTTTAGTGATCCGGATGCTCTGAATGAACTCAATCGCACCTGGCAAAACCTGAATGATTTTTTACCCGCATCACTCGATACAGCAGATACAGTACAACCAAGGTTTGAACAAGTCGATTGCTGGGATCGTTTGACGACTATACAGCGACAACTGGTGAATCAGCCATTTTTGGGCTTAACTTTGATCTGTCCGCTCTGCTTAGATGACTATCAGGAGCAGCGAGAGAATCTATTTGCTTGGATACTTGAAGCTGGGATTCCTATGGCTTTATGGTCTAGATGTTCTGATTTGGCTGACCTCAGCCAAAAAATGCAGGAGCTAGTCACTGGCGAAACCTGCTGTCAGTTAGACCAACTGTTAGAAGAGCAACTATTGGAACAGATAAAAAAGACCCGTAAATTAGCGAATGATGATCAACATCTGGGACATCATCTGGCAATCTGGTGTGATGAGCCCAAACGTCTGATCGAACTGAAGCAATTTCTGCAAACCGGGAGGCTGAGTGCATGAGTGAAACCCAGACAAATTGGCAAGTGTTTCGGGGCGATCATACCCAGGATAGCGATCGCATTAAACAGTTACCGCCTCCCCCGCCCTGGCGTCAATTTCGCTCGCAATCGAGCCGTGATGGTGCAACACCAGAGACTCTAACCCAAACACCAGCCGCAGAATATTGGCAACAGCTACAGTTACTCGCCGAAAGTGAAGAAAATAATCGCGATCGCCTGCGGGGTCAAAGTTTTCGCCTTCGCCAGGATCAAACCAATGTCATTCAAGCTGTGAATGCTGCGCTGGCGTTACGTCGTCCCCTGTTAATTACTGGCAGACCAGGTTCTGGCAAAACGTCCCTAGCTTATGCTATTGCCTACGAACTGAAATTAGGACCAGTGTTGATGTGGCCCATCACCGCTCGATCTACCTTAGAACTAGCTCTCTATCGCTACGATGCGATCGCTCGCTTGCAAGATGCCCAGTTGCGTAAGCAGCAAGCGGAATTAGGAGGGGATGTTGCTCCTGAGCGTCCCATTGGCGACTATATCCAGCTTGGTTCTCTCGGCACCGCCTTCTTACCGACTCCCTACCCTCGCATCCTGCTGATTGATGAACTGGATAAAAGCGATATCAACCTACCCAACGATTTATTAAATCTCCTAGAAGAAGGTCAGTTTGAAATTTCTGAACTGGTAAGGCTGAATAATTCCCCGTCTGCCCATGATGCGACTCAGACGATGAGAGTCCGAACCGCAGAGGATTTGAGGGTTCCCATTGCCGGGGGAAAAATTCGCTGTGATGCCTTTCCCTTAATTCTCATGACTAGCAATGGTGAGCGGGATTTTCCCCCAGCTTTCCTGCGTCGGTGTCTGCGGGTTGAGATGCCGAAGCCTGAGAAAACAGACCTCTACAGCATCGTCGAGGCTCATTTGACGAAAGAGGTTGCCAATCAAGTCGATGACCTAATTCAACGTTTCTTGAGCAAGACGGATACTCAAGCCGCCCTCCTCGCGACCGATCAATTACTCAATGCCGTCTATCTTCGTCAGTATGGGGCGCAAGTTGAAGCCGATGGTGAACTGGAAAAATTAATCTTAGCTGCCCTAACGAATACAGGGAGTGGCGTGTAGTGGCGTGACTTGGTTCGTAGTGAGGGCTTTAGCCCTCTCCAGCTAGGCGTTAAAGCACTCTTCGTGCTTACTACAAACAAAGCCTTATTTTAGGTGGATCACGCCGCCATCGTGTCTTAGCGTAGCGTAACCCACCTTGACTAACTTCCAGATGCGATGAAAGGTCACGATGATTGAGCAACTCGTTGCTATTCTAGAGCAGAAATTTAAAGACCTGACAGCCGAGGAAATTGCCGATATCCTCTGGCTGACCCTCCAGCAATGGCAATTGACTGCCCCGACACGACCCAACACAGAGCCGGATGTGTCCGATTCAGAGTCGCCCATCGTTGAAGAACTCCCCCCTAATCCTGCGCCAGTTATCCCGCCAAACCCTCAAACCCCTGCATCAGTCCCGGCTCCCCCTAAACCGCCAATGGCAGGTCTGACCACCTCCCGCCCTCAACCCAAGACCCAATCGCCAGCCAAGTCTACTCTAGATGCGCCCTTAGCAATTCCTGATGCTCCTGCTCTACAGAATACCCTGGAGATTCTCAAAGCTTTACGCCCCCTAATTCGGCGAGTACCATCCGCCCAAGCCAGTTATCTAGATGTACCCGCCACCGTTCAAGCCATTGCCAAAACCGATCTTTGGACACTCACACTACGACCCGTTTTGGAACCCTGGTTAGAACTGGCTATCGTCGTAGATACAACACCCTCGATGGTTATTTGGCAGCGCACCATTCTCAGTCTGCGTCGCGTCTTGGCTCAGTCCGGTGTCTTTCGAGATGTGCGGATGTGGAGTTTACAGACTCAAGACTCGCCTAACCTATCTGCCAACGAGAACTCGCCAGAACTCAAACTTTGCATTCGGTCGGGATTTGGTTCAGCGGCGGCGCTCCAACCGGCTTGTCGTCCCCAAGAATTGCTCGATCCCAATGGTCGTCGCTTAATTCTGGTGATCAGTGATTGCATTGCCCCCCGTTGGGATACCCAGCAAATCAGAGAGATGTTACAGGTTTGGGCAGAACATGGATCAATGGCATTGGTGCAGGTTTTACCGGAATGGCTGTGGAATCGTACTGCCCTAAGCGAAGTGGTGAAAGGACAGGTTTACAGCCACACACCTGCTCAGTCCAACCAGTCGTTAACCTTTGTCCGTCGAGAACGGTGGCGACGGAATATTCCGGTTGGTGTTAAAGTGCCTGTGCTGACGCTAGAGCCTGTTGTCGCTCATCGCTGGAGCCAAATGGTGATAGGTAAGGCGAGTGCTCCAGCTCCGGGGTTGCTTTTCTCATCCCTCTGCCAAAGGTCATCCCTGAACCCATCGCCTGAGTCTAACTCCCCCGCCTTGGCTCAGGCAACCCTGACACCCCAACAACGCCTAGAGCAATTTCGCAACTTTTCCTCCCCAATGGCTCGTCGTTTAGCCGGACTTTTGGCGGCTTGTCCAGAGGTTAACTTACCGATTGTGCGGATGGTGCAGGCGGCTTTACTCCCCGACGCCCAGCAAGTTCATGTTGCCGAAGTATTGCTAGGTGGCTTATTCAAACCCCAAACCGAAATGACTGTCCATACCCCTGCTGACCAAGTGCAGTATGTGTTTCATGACAATGTACAGCCTCTGGTTCAAGACACAGTACCACCAGATCGGGCTTTTGCGGCTCTCTCCACTTGGTTAAATCATCGGTTCGGCTATTCTCTGGCAGACTTTCGCGCCTATGTGACTCCTGAGCGGATTGAGCAGGTGAAACCCTTTGCCGGGATTCTGCTGGATGTCCTGAAGCGGCGTGGTGATGACTATGCCCAGATTGTTAACGCAATTGAATCCATTGAGAGAGCTGAATATACTGAGTTTACTGAACTGACTGAGGCAGAACGGGTTACTCCAGATAACGACATTGAGTTCATAGAGCAATCTCAATATCAATATCAATATCAGGAGTTTACAGAACTGACCGAGGCAGAACCGATTACTCCAGATTTAGAATCTACCATCCCAGAGTTAAAGACGCTGGAATTTGAGACGGCTCGTTTGGTCAAAACCTCAGATGTAGACTCGTCTTTCCCTCCTCTCCAAGTTGAGCAGTTTACCATTGCCACTATTATCCTAGAGTCGGAACCTGAGACAAGGGAATATGACCTACAACCCTTTGAATTTACAGTTGCCACGCTTATCCAACAAAGACAAGGGTTCTTTCGACCCAGAAAACAATGGGTAATCCAACGTCAGCAAGGGAGCAACAACCAATTCATCGAAGTCCTCGGTGAAAATCTCATCTTAGAAATGGTTGCGATTCCGGAGGGGACATTCCTCATGGGTTCGCCTCAGCAGGAACTAGAAAGCTCCGATAATGAAAGACCCCAGCATGAGGTCGTTGTCAGTAGTTTTTTCATGGGCAAATACCCCATCATTCAGAGCCTTTGGCGATTTGTTGCCTCTTTACCTCAAGTCAACCGCGAACTCAATCCTAATCCCTCCCATTTCAGAGGTTATAATCGCCCGGTAGAATGCGTCAGTTGGTACGATGCAGTGGAGTTTTGTCAACGTTTGTCTCAATACACTCATCGCACTTATCGCTTACCCACGGAAGCAGAATGGGAATATGCTTGTCGTGCTGGAACAACCACTCCCTTTCATTTTGGAGAAACAATCACCGCAGAATTGGCAAATTATAATGCAACTGCAACCTATGGTGATGGAGTAAAAGGAGAATACCGAGACGAAACCACACCAGTAGACCATTTTGGCACAGCCAATGCGTTTGGCTTGTGTGATATGCATGGGAACGTTTGGGAATGGTGTTTGGATCATTGGCATGATAATTATGGGCATGATAATGATAAGAGCGCACCGAAGAATGGGAGTGCTTGGTTAAACAATGATGAGAGCGTTTGGCGTGTGCTACGCGGCGGTTCCTGGGACGTCAATCCGAGTGATTGCCGTTGTGCGTCTCGCCTCAGCATTAACCCCGGCGTCAACGTCTATATTGGGTTTCGGGTAGTGTGCGAGTTTCCGAGGATTCTTCAGTATTCCCCTTCAGAACAGGAACATTCCCCTTCGGAACAGGAGCATTCCCCTTCGGAACAGGAACATCCTCCTTCAGAACAGGAACATCCTCCTTCGGAACAGGAGCATTCCCCTTCGGAACAGGAGCATTCCCCTTCGGAACAGGAACATCCTCCTTCACAACAGGAACATCCTCCTTCAGAACAGGAACATCCTCCTTCAGAACAGGAACATTCCCCTTCAGAACAGGAACATTCCCCTTCAGAACAGGAGCATTCCCCTTCGGAACAGGAACATTCCCCTTCGGAACAGGAGCATTCCCCTTCGGAACAGGAACATTCCCATTGAGAGCATTGGTGTCAACTTCAGCCTTGGCGATGAGAAATCGCGGCGATAAAATCGTAGTAAAATCCAAAATTGTTGGACAAGGATGAGCCAGCCCCTAGAAATTCAGGAAAGGAAACCCAAAGTCATCATCAAGCGGCATCAGGGAGAAGCTCAATTTTTCCTAGAGCAACTGAGCGATGAAGTGAGCATACCCATGATGCTAATACCTGAAGGCAGTTTCAATATGGGTTCCCCAGAGGATGAACCAGAGCGAAGCGCTAGTGAGGAACCCGTGCATCGGGTGAACGTGCCTAGTTTTTTTATGGGTAAGTATCCAGTAACTCAAGTGCAGTGGCGGGTAGTGGCTTCCTTTCCTCAAGTTAAGCGAAAACTTCGTCTAGATCCTTCTCACTTCAAAGGTGATAACCGTCCGGTGGAATGTGTGAGTTGGTACGATGCAGTGGAGTTTTGCCAACGCCTCTCTCAATACACTCATCGCAGTTATCGCCTACCTACTGAAGCTGAATGGGAATATGCTTGTCGTGCTGGAACAACAACTCCCTTTCATTTTGGGGAAACGATTACCACTGATTTAGCTAATTATCGCGGAACTGATAGCACAGAGTCTGGTTGGTCAGGTTCTTATGGACGAGGACTGAAAGGAAAATACCGTGATGAAACTACACCAGTAGACTATTTTGGCATAGCCAATGCCTTTGGCTTGTGCGATATGCATGGCAATGTTTGGGAATGGTGTTTGGATCATTGGCAAGAAAATTATAAGGGGACACTGAATTATGGAAGTGCTTGGTTAACGGATGATGAGAGTGCTTGGCGTTTGCTACGCGGCGGTTCTTGGTACAGCATTCCGAGGTATTGTCGTTGTGCCTCTCGCAACAACAATAACCCTGTCCACGACGACCTCAATATTGGTTTTCGGGTAGTGTGCGAGTTGCCGAGGAGTATTCTCGCAGAGTCGCCCTTCACATCGTACACCCAAAAAGAACTAGAGACAGATACGAACGAAACCCCTCTAACAGCTAGCCCTATGGACTTTTCTGAGATCATTGCTAGAACGAATGTGGAACTCAAGCGTTTGGGCTGGACAAACCAACAAGGGCGTGATTATCTGATAAAAACTTATGGGAAGCGATCGCGCCAGTTACTAACCGATGAGCAATTGCTCGACTTCCTTCATTATCTAGAATCTGAACCCTCTTCAACAGCTAGCCCTATTGACTTTTCTGAGATCATTGCTAGAACGAATGTGGAACTCAAGCGTTTGGGCTGGACAAACCAACAAGGGCGTGATTATCTGATAAAAACTTATGGGAAGCGATCGCGCCAGTTACTAACCGATGAGCAATTGCTCGACTTCCTTCATTATCTAGAATCTGAACCCTCTTCAACAGCTAGCCCTATTGACTTTTCTGAGATCATTGCTAGAACGAATGTGGAACTCAAGCGTTTGGGCTGGACAAACCAACAAGGGCGTGATTATCTGATAAAAACTTATGGGAAGCGATCGCGCCAGTTACTAACCGATGAGCAATTGCTCGACTTCCTTCATTATCTAGAATCTGAACCCTCACCACAAG
>CAKZMA010000147.1 GCA_937127375.1 uncultured Coleofasciculus sp.
GCTAGGTCAAATCAGATACAGCACCGAGAGAAATTCTATGGTAAGCGTTCACTGCCAACAATAAACAGCTTGAGAAGACAGTACCCTTGACCTATGCAACAGGCAGACAGAACAGGACAGCCGTACTTGAAAAATTCTAACCTGAACTGCCAAAATGCCAGCAAACCCTTATAGAGGAGACAACTAGAATGCTAGAAGCCTATCGCCAACATGCAGCCGAACGCGCCGAACTCGGCATTCCCCCCCTACCCCTAGATGCCAAGCAAACCACAGAACTGTGTGAACTGCTGAAAAATCCGCCACCGGGGGAAAAAGAAACCCTCATGCACCTAATTCGCGATCGCGTTCCTCCGGGTGTTGACGAAGCCGCCTATATCAAAGCAGGCTTCCTCACCGCCATTGCCAAAGGAGAAATCACCAGCCCCCTAATCAGTCACCAAGGTGCCGTAGACCTATTAGGCACAATGGTAGGCGGTTACAACGTCCAATCCTTAGTCGATTTACTCAAATCCCCAGACAACCCCTTAGGGTATGAAGCCGCCGTGGAACTGAGTAAAATTACCTTGGTGTATGATGCCTTCAACGATGTCCTCGCCCTCTCAGAGGTCAATCCCTACGCCAAACAGGTGGCTGATGCTTGGGCAAATGGGGCATGGTTTATCCGCCGTCCCAAACTCCCCAAAGCCATCAACGTCACCGTCTTCAAGGTTCCCGGAGAAACCAACACCGATGATCTTTCTCCCGCTACCCACGCCACCACCCGCCCGGATATCCCCCTCCACGCCTTAGCCATGCTGGAATCCCTGATGCCGGATGCCTTAGAAACCATTGCCAAGCTCAAAGAAAAAGGCTATCCTGTGGCTTACGTTGGCGATGTTGTCGGTACAGGCTCCTCCCGTAAATCCGCGATTAACTCCGTACTTTGGCATATTGGCGAAGATATTCCCTGCGTTCCCAACAAACGCGCAGGCGGGTATATTTTAGGGAGTGCGATCGCGCCGATCTTCTTTAACACTGCCGAAGACTCCGGTGCATTACCCATCGAGTGCGATGTCACCAAGATGGAAACCGGAATGGTGATTACTATCCACCCTTATAAAGGCGAAATCACCAACGAAGCTGGCGAAGTCATTTCCACGTTTAAACTCAAACCCGAAACCATCCTGGATGAAGTCCGCGCAGGTGGGCGTATTCCTCTATTAATTGGGCGGAGTCTCACCGATAAAACCCGTGAAGCCCTGGGATTAGCCCCCAGTACCCTCTTCACTCGTCCCACCATGCCAGAGGATAGCGATAAAGGCTTTACCTTGGCACAGAAAATGGTGGGCAAAGCTTGCGGCTTACCCGGAGTGCGTCCCGGTATGTCTTGCGAACCTTTAATGACTACCGTTGGTTCCCAAGATACCACGGGTCCCATGACACGAGACGAACTCAAAGAACTCGCCTGTCTGGGATTCAGCGCTGATTTAGTCATGCAGAGTTTCTGTCATACCGCCGCCTATCCCAAACCCGTGGATATTACCACCCACAAAGAACTCCCCAACTTCTTCTCCACTCGTGGCGGTGTCGCTTTGCGTCCAGGGGATGGGATTATTCACTCCTGGTTAAACCGGATGTTATTACCCGATACGGTAGGCACAGGTGGCGACTCCCACACCCGTTTCCCCTTAGGCATTTCCTTCCCCGCTGGTTCCGGGTTGGTCGCATTTGCAGCAGCCTTAGGCGTAATGCCCTTAGATATGCCCGAATCCGTCTTAGTCCGGTTTACCGGTGAATTGCAACCCGGCGTCACCCTGCGGGATATTGTCAATGCGATTCCCTATGTGGCGATTCAACAAGGCAAATTAACCGTTGCTAAAGAGAACAAGAAAAACGTCTTCTCTGGACGGATTATGGAGATGGAAGGCTTACCGGATTTAAAAGTCGAACAAGCCTTTGAACTCACCGATGCCACAGCCGAACGGTCTTGTGCTGGTTCAACCATTAAACTAGGAAAAGAGACAATTTCCGAGTATCTGCGTTCCAACATTGTGCTCTTGACAAATATGGTAGCGCGAGGCTATCAAGATGCTCGTACCATTATGCGCCGTGTGGCTAAAATGGAGCAATGGTTGGCAAATCCGGAGTTAATGTCAGCGGATGCCAATGCCGAGTATGCGGATATTATCGAAGTCAATTTGAACGAAATCAAAGAACCGATTGTCGCCGCCCCGAATGACCCCGATAATGTTAAGTTAATGTCCGAATGTGCGGGCGACAAAATTGATGAGGTGTTCATTGGCTCGTGCATGACCAATATTGGACATTACCGGGCGGCTGCCAAAGTCTTAGAAGGTGCCGGAAAAGTAAAAGTTCGCCTCTGGATTTGTCCGCCTACCCGGATGGATGAAAAACAACTGCGGGAAGAAGGAATTTATGACACCTTTGCGGCAGCAGATGCACGGACAGAAATGCCAGGATGTTCGCTATGTATGGGCAACCAGGCGCGGGTAGAAGATCAGGCGACGGTTTTTTCGACATCAACTCGGAATTTCAACAATCGCATGGGCAAAGATGCGCGAGTTTATCTCGGTTCGGCGGAATTAGCTGCCGTTTGTGCGCTGTTGGGACGGATTCCCACAGTTGAGGAATATACGGCGATTGTGACGGAGAAATTGAATCCCTTTGCTGGTGATTTGTATCGCTATTTGAACTTCGATCAAATTGCTGGGTTTGAGGATGAAGGACGAGTGATTCCGTTGGAAGAAATGCCCAAGATTGAGGACATTTTGGGGATGCCAACGGCGGCGCGATAGGTAAAAACCTAACCCCCTAACCCCCTTCCCACCCCCCTCGTTCCCCCCTACAAGAGGGGGGAGGACAGCGGATGCTTCGCTTTTTTTGCACGGAAGGGGGAACAAGAGTTCCGGCATTCCGGCTCCCCTCTCCTTGTAGGAGAGGGGCTGGGGGAGAGGTCATTTAAAATGTAACGATAAAACCCTATCTTAATCCTTTATTATGAATAACCCCACTCCCTCGCCACCCCCCATACCCAAAAAGGTGTCAACACATAATATTGTTATCGGACAAAAAGTTACTT
>CAKZMA010000148.1 GCA_937127375.1 uncultured Coleofasciculus sp.
GAACCCGTTTTAACGGGTTTAAGCTTTTAGCCCCAACTTGAGTTGAGGGCTGACTAAAATCATCAAGCTACCCTGATTAGCCCCCAGTTCTGAGGTAAAGTATTGGCATAATTGTCTACGCAAGGAGATGAGTTATGGTCGCGACTCGCGAAGTGATTATTCCCACCGGTATGGAAATCCTATATGAAAAGTATCACTATTGTCCAGGTATTAGAATCGGAAATACAGTGTATGTCTCCGGTCAAGTGGGTCGCGACGAAAAGTTACAAGTGGTTGAGGGAATAGAAGAACAGTTTATCCAGGCGTTTGAAAATGTCAAAAAAGTTCTTTTAACCGCAGGCGTAACCTTTGACAATGTTGTAGAACTTGTAACCTATCATGTCACAAGTCCAGCGTCTATTCCAGCTTCAAGACCACTAATGATTCCTCATTTGTCGCTGTTTATGGAAATAAAAGATCGGTACTTTATTGAGAAATATCCAACTTGGACAAAAGTAGGTGTCACCGCCTTGTCTGACCCTGGACTCATCGTGGAAATCAAGTGTACAGCGCTGCGATAAAATCTAAGCTGTCAGTCTGAAACAATGGAGAATCGCCGCCATAGAAGGATGCCAACTCACAATAAGTATGGCAAAGTAGACAGCAAAGCTCAAGACGTGGTGCATTTTAATGAAATTTCGATCCAAACTTGCTGAAAAAGGCTCAATTTCTGCAACAGATAAAACAATTCCCAGAAGGTTACTACATCCTAACTATCCCTTCTCCACCACTCGTTTCCCGTTTTTTTATGGCTGGATTATTGCGGTGGTTTGCACGATTGGGATCATTATGAGTATTCCGGGTCAAACTGTAGGAGTGAGCGTTTTCACGGATCATTTGCTACGGGCGACGGGTGTATCACGTTTGGAATTGAGTAATGCTTACCTGGTGGGAACCTTAACCAGTGGTCTCCTATTACCCATGGGGGGTGTATTGCTTGACCGCTTTGGCGCACGAGTTATTGTAGTGGGTTCGTCGCTGTGGCTGGGGGGAACACTCTGTTATTTGAGTTTGTGCGATCGCATTGCTATCTTTGTCAATAGTATACTACCCCTTGATCATTCAGCCATAGCGCTGATAATACTCGGACTCGGCTTTACCAGCCTGCGCTTTTCCGGTCAAGGAATGCTGACAATGACCAGCCGTACCACCTTAGGCAAATGGTTTGACCGTCGTCGGGGGTTTGTCTCCGGTACAACCGGTGTATTTGTCTCCTTTGGCTTTTCCATTGCACCGTTAATTCTGAGTACCTGGATTAACGGCTTCGGTTGGCGATATACCTGGGTAACAATGGCAGCTATTGTGGGGATTGGCATGGGATTTGTTGGCTGGATGTTCTACCGAGATAACCCGGAAGAATGTGGTCTGATTATGGACGGAGTAGCGCCAACTTCAGTCACCACCGAACAAACTGTCAGTGAGAACAAGATACAAGATTTTACTCGTTCCCAAGCGCTGCGTACCCGAATTTTTTGGGCAGCAACATTAACCTTATCCTCTCACGCTTTAGTCGTTACCGGGATTACCTTTCACATCGTTGATATTGGCGCAGAAGCCGGATTATCGCAAATTCAGGCAGTGTCTCTGTTCTTACCCATGGCAATTCTCTCCACTATTGTGGGGTATTCGATGGGACTAAGCGCCGACCGAGTTTCTTTGAAATATCTATTCTTGTTCATGATTGTGTTTCAAGCTATCGGCTTTACTTGTGCTGCCAATCTGGGTATAGGCTGGTTACGGGGACTAACCATTGTGGGATTAGGCGCGAGTGGCGGCTGTTTTAGTACCTTATCTACTGTAGCTTTGCCAAGATTCTTTGGTCGAATGCATTTGGGGGCGATTGCTGGCGTTCAGATGATGAGTATGGTATGCGCGAGTGCAATAGGACCTTCATTCTTAGCTGTATTTAAGGATCAAGTGGGTTCCTATCAACCTGGTCTCTATGCTTGTGGTATACTCCCAGCAATTACACTCATTTTGACTCTTTTTTCCCATAATCCACAGCAGTAAAATGACGGCGAATCTAGCCTAATTCGGGGGAACATAAAACCTGATTATGTCCAGTTAAACGCTGGCTTAATTCGGCATATCCTGTTCCCCATTACCCGAAAACTTAGGTTTCCACCACCTGTCCGACAGCGAAAAAAACCCTAATGAACAAAAAGGTCAAGAACTTATTCACATCGATTGGTATCTGCGTCTTTTTCGGAATTATCGGTGGATGGCTAACTGGAGACGCATTGGAAACTTGGTTTAAGCAAATCAATCAACCGTGGTACTCACTCCCCTTAACCGGATGGTATAGTGTAGGATGCCTATATTATCTGATGATCATTGTAATTCTTTATCGGCTGCTCAATGAAGGGGGAAAATTCAAAGCCTCTCTCCTTGCAGGAGAGAGGTTTGGAGAGAGGTTTTCCAGAGCCCGTGAAAAGTAAGAAATACTATCCCCCTCATAACCCCAAAATTTCCCACGATTTTTCGACCACTTCATCGGGATCAAACGGCTTAGTCATATACAAATCCGCCCCGACTTGTTGTCCTTTTTCTTTATCAAACTCTTGCCCCTTTGCCGTCAACATAATAATATATACATCTTTGATTTCACTATTATTTTTAACCGCCTGACAGACATCAAACCCATTCATTTTCGGCATCATCACATCCAGAAACACTAAATCCGGTTTTTCCAGTTTAATGGTTTCAATTGCCTCTTCCCCATTTTTTGCAATCAGGACTTCTACGCCTTCATCTTCCAATTCCTCTAAGGTTTGTGCCATTAACAGGCGAATATGCGGTTCATCATCAACAATCAACACTTTCTTATTCATCTTAATAGACCACTTCAAATACATCTACAGGTTTTTTCTTTCCCTTCACTTGCACCATGCCAACTTCCTTAAACTCAAACAGATTATAGGTGACATCATAGACACTGCGACACACCAAAATTTGTTCCCCTTTGGCAATGGATTGTAGACGAGAGGCAATATTGACCTTATCCCCAATAGCAGTATAATCCATGTGCTGAGGAGAGCCAACATTTCCCACAATCACTTCCCCTGAACTGATACCAATTCCGGTAATAAAATTTTGCCGAATCCAAGGAACCGGAATGGCTTTTATCCGCTTTTGCATTTCAATTGCTGTTTTAATCGCACCTTGCTCACTGTAAACTAAGCGAGAGGGAGCGCCAAACATTGCCACAATCATATCACCCACAAACTTATTGACAGTTCCGCCATAGCTGAAAATTACATCAACCATGTGGGTAAAATATTCATTCAAGTATTCGACGATTAGTTCCGGAGGTAATTCCTCACATTTCGTGGTAAAGTTTCTAATATCTGAGAATAAAATTGCAATATCCCGTTTAGCTGGCTCGAAGGAAAAATCATCTTTTTCTTCCAGGATAGCTTCAACAACTTTAGCCGAGACATAACGTTCGAGATTACTTTTAATCCGCTCCTCTTTTAGTTTTTGTTCATGCAAAATGGCATTTTCAATGGCAGATGCCGCTTGGGATGCTAATGCAGTTAATAACTTTAAATCAGCCGCCGTATAATTAATTGGCTCTTCGTGACTAATATTAATCACCCCAATGATACCATCTTTGGTTTGCATAGGAGCGCAAATCAGAGAGTAAATTTTATTTTTACCTGCGACAAATCGAATATCCGCCTGCACATTATTAATAATTTCAGCTTTCCCCGTCAAAATCAAATTACCTGCAATTCCTTTCCCCAACGCCAAGGGCGTTTTTGGGTCATATTCTTGACCAATGGCGGCGATTAACTCAAACTCACTGGTGTCTGAATTTAATAACATGAGTGAACCACTGGTGGCTTTAATTAATCGGGTGGCTTCATCAATGATTAAGTTGGCAACTTGTTTGAGATCAAGACATGCGGTTAATCGCCCTGAGATATTATAAAGCATATTAATTTCTTTATATTTATCCAAGGTTTCCCGCGCTAACATTTTTTCCTGAAGCTCTTTATTGGCAATATAACTCAGCAGAGATGCCAAGGATGCCGCCTTTTCTTCTCCTTTGATCCAACCAATAATATCATCAGCCAGCTTGACCGGATACCTGTCCAGTTCCTTTGGAGTTACTTCACCAAACAGGAGACAACCTTGGGTATCCTGAATCAGAATTGGTGTCTCCATGACTGCACTCATTTCCTTGATCAGAGATAAAACATCTTTTTTCTTCAACAACTTTTTAAGGCTGATGGTAACCATCGGATTTTTCATTCGCTAATAAGAGAAAAAATACGTTTTCCAGTCCCTTTTCAAATCGTAGGGTTTTGACAATATTATATCGCTCCGACAACTCAGAATTGACAATAATCATATCCGGTTTAACCGAAATAGCTTTTTCTTTAAAATCTTCCCCATCAAAGACCTCAATCACATTATATCCCCTGGCAGTTAGAACATCAGCCAGGGTTTTAACCGTGGATATATTTTCATCAACGACTAATATTTTCTTTTTAGAACTTCCTTGAGCAATTAAAGAATCAATTTCCTGAAGCAATTGTTCTGATTCAAATGGTTTAGTGATATACTTGTCAATTCCTAATCGATATCCTCGTTCGTGGTCTTCAATAATGGACAAAATAATAATTGGAATGTCCATAGTTGATGGATCATTTTTTAAGACCGCCGCAACATCAAAGCCATTCATTTCTGGCATCATCACATCCAAAGTAATTAGATCCGGTCTTTCTTGCTTAACGAGTGCGATCGCTTCTAGACCATCTTTGGCTTCCCGGACTTGATATCCCCGTGACTCGAGTTCTTGTCGCAACAGTTGACGAATTAAGGCTTCATTATCGACAACCAGTACTGTTTTATTGGCAGTCTTGTTCGTGGATGAGTTGTCAGGAGTGACCGTTACTTGAAGCTGCTTAACCAATGTGTCCATATCCATCATATTCACTTGGACAGGTAGATTAGTATGAATGGGAAGGGTAAACGAAAATGTACTTCCTTTTTTTAGCTCACTTTCGACCCAAATTCTGCCACTATGATGTTCGATAATTTGCTTACATATCGGTAATCCTAGACCCGTTCCTTGCGGTTTATCTGTTAACGTATCCCCGACTTGCTTAAATTTTTCAAAGACTTGAGGCTGATCAGCGGGAGCAATACCCATACCTGTATCAATAACACTAATAATAATTTCACTATGTTTTCTTGTCGCTCGGCAGGTTATTGATCCTTTTTGAGTAAACTTAACAGCATTGGAAATTAAATTAATCAGAACTTGAATCAGTCTATCTTTATCCCCAGAGATTTCTGGCAGCTCAGTTTCCACCTTTTTAATAAATTGAATATGTTTAGTCTCAAATAACGAGGATGTCGCCGCAATTGCCCGTTCAATAATCTCGTGAACCAACAACGGCTGCATATTCCAATCAACTTTCCCGGCTTCCATTTTGGCAATATCGAGAACGTCATTAATTAAAGCCGTTAATCGTTCTCCTTCAGATACAATAATCTTGACATTATCTTTGACTTGGCGAACCGTTCGATTAATTTTCTTATTGTCGGTTTGGATTTGGGGGAAAATGACATCTTCGAGTTTTTTCTTGATGATTTTAGTAAATCCCAAGACAGAAGTCAATGGGGTTCTTAATTCGTGGGAAACGGTAGAAATAAAATCCGTTTTCATCTGATCTACTTCTTTTTCAACGGTAATATCTCGAATCAGGATAACTGAACCAAGAAACTCCTCAACTGCACCATCAGCCAAAGCCACTTTATCAATGGCGGTGGCTACAGCTTTACCAATACGTCCCCCCGCTAGATCAATTTCTGCGGTAAATACTTCCCGGTGATGGTTTTGGGTTTGGGCGACTAATTCCACTAACTCGCTGCTTAATATATCTTGACCTTTTTTATCCGTAATATCCAGTTCTCCTAACCCTAACATCCGGAGGAAAGCGGGATTGAACTGAGATATTTTTCCTTCAGTGTCAGTAACCAGTAAGCCATCGACTAAATTATTAATAATAGCCGTCAAATGAGCGGTTCTTTCTTCAACGCGACCTTCGAGAATTTGATTAATACTTTCAACATGCTGGCGAGTATCTGCTTCAGTTTTCTGTAAGCGCTTGGCTTCTGATTCAGCTTGTTTTAAGAATTGTTCACGGACGTAGACTTTAACCGCCATTGAATTGAACAGATTTGCCAAACGTCCTAACTCATCTTTGCGAGTATCATCCAGTTGAATATTCAAATCTCCAGCCGCAATTCGCTCCGTTGCTCCCATCAACTCAATTAAGGGATTTGTAACTTGGCGACGCAGGACAAAATAGAGGACTAAGAGTTCAAGCACAAGTGCTACAATTCCTAACCCCAGAATGAATCCGGCTGTATCCCGGGCGGGTTTGGCTAAAATTGACTGGGGAAAAACGGTAACTAAATACCAATCTGGTTCATTAATTCTGGCGACAGCTAAGTATTCATTATCTTTAGTATTTTCAATGATGACTTGATTGGGGGTTATGTCTTTGACCAATTGAAAGATACGCTGAAGGTGGGGGTCATCGGATTTAAGAATATTGAATCGCCCCTTTTTTTGTTTGATTTCCTCGATTTTATCGGGATGAACAATGAGATGACCATCCCCGCTAAAAAGAATATTATAACCGCCCTCAGTATGCTCCTCAGTCATGCGATTAATCAGTTGATTCAGAGTCAAATCATGTCCAATTGTGGCAATATGTTCACCATCTAAATTAACAGGTGTTTTCACAGAGACAATCCAATCTTGAGCCTGAGGATCGTAGTACAGTCCTGTCCATACCGTATTCGACTCTGCATTGGTTTGGGTTTTAGCACGATAAGTTTTTTTCTCGTTTTGTAGATTAAGTTCAGTCGAAGCTCGTTGCACCCAGGGCGTTCCGGGCCAATAGATGGCGATAATATTGTCGGGGCTAGTAATGTAGGTATTGATAAAACGATGATGCCAAACTGAGCCATAGGTTGTGGTTAGGTTGTAAAAGGCGAGAACTCGCTGTCGAACCTCTGCATCAATGACCAGGTTTTCATCAATATAAACCCCCGCCTGCTCAAGGGTGTCGAACTTTCCCGGAGGCTGATCTTTTGGTCGATTACGAATCACACCATCAGACCACTCGACAAAGAGCTGATCGAATTTAGTATAGGAATTATAATCTGGTTCTTTTAGGTGCTTTAGTAACTCTTGTTTGAGAAGCGTATGATTATCTACAGCGATAGAGAAGAGAATGCTTTCCCGTTCACCTCGTTCATATACATATTTTTTGACCCGTTCCAATGCTTCAGCTTCAAAAAAGGATAAGGTGTGAAAATAACTCCACGTCGTTAATACAACGATAACTCCAGCAATCCTTAAGCCTACATTAACCAGCGTTCGCCGTGTGATAGATTGTTGCCCGGAAAAGATAGGAAAAGCCATTTTAGAGCGGGTGAAGGTTTAAGACAGACAGTTCTAACGTTGATGAGATGGAATCGGGAAAGCAAGGGAGCAGGGGTTGAGGGGCGCAAGATAGATCTAACTCAATTGTTCGCATTTTTAGATGGATGGCTTTTAAATTTTTGCACGACTCCCCAAGTTTTTAATCTACTGAATAAGATTCTGATGTTTCTTTAGCCACAATTTTGTAACAACGAAGAATCATGAAATTTTATTAATATCTACATCATCTCGATCAGATATCCGGATGAGTAACCTGTTCAATCTAGTTCACTCTCATCATCGCTAAAATATGGGTCAGCTAAGACGAATCAATTACGTATTGCCCGTTCCCTGTTCCCTGTTCTCTGTTCCCTGACAACCCCTAAGATGAGCTGAACAGAAGACGCGCCCCCCTGATTGTGGGTTAAATTAAGAAATAGAAAATTGGACGACTGACAACGATTGCTGCCGAACTGGGCGCCAGATCACCATGAAACGCTATTTATCCCGCCAAGTTTTACCTGTATTCCTCGCGATCGCAGGAATTCTCTCATCTACCAGTATCTCCCATTCCCAGAGCGATTTGCCCTGCTACCTAGAAGACAGCAACGGCAATGTCATGGATCTAGGTCATCTTTGTGGTAGTGGTAGCAGGACACCCTCGGTGATTCAAGTTCCCATCAAACGCCGAGTGTCCGGAATTCCGGTCGTTGATGTTCAATTTAATGGTAACCGCCGCTTTGAAATGCTCTTCGATACAGGGGCGTCTGGAATTGCGATTACCCCTCCAATGGCACAAGTCTTAAACGTTGCGCCAGAAGGCATCGTTATCACCTCCACGGCGGGTGGCAAAGTTGAAGTTCCGCGAGGTCGCGTTAATTCTGTCGCCGTCGGCGGTATTGAAGTCACGAATCCGGAGGTGACGATTAATCAATACCTCGATATCGGACTATTAGGACAAGGATTTTTTGGTGTCTACGATGTGACGATTAAGGAAAATGTGATCGAACTTAGATATCGGTAGGGAGAAATGTTGAGGCAAGTAGGGGCGGGTGCGAGGGAATTGGGTTTGGCTGTTGATGGTAACGTTGATTCAAAACCCGCCCCCATCAAGTGCGATAATTATTTATTAAATGACCAATGACCGATAACCAATGATTAATGACAAAGGACAAAGGACAAATTACCAATGATGTGGCAATCTTTCTGGAGTCGTCGTGTTTGGATCGCTTTATTCAGCACATTAACCCTACTCAACAGTGCATGTAGTAATAGTGAGGCGGATACGGTTGCAAGTCCTACTCCGACGCAAGCCGCTAGTCCGGTTTCCACCCCTTCCGCTTCTCCCTCGCCCAAATCGCCAGCCTCAAAACCTCAGCCGCCGTCACCCCCTCAATCAGATACCTACGAAGAAGCCATTGATGTGGCGACAAGTGCGGTTACGATTAGTCAATCAGCCGTGAGTCGAGAGGATTGGAATTTAGTGGCGAATCGTTGGCAAGAAGCCATTCAGTTATTAAAAGCTGTACCCGCTTCCAGTCAGCACCACTCAACCGCCCAACAGAAGTTATCTCAATACCAAAACCTGCTGGCAGATGCTAAACAGCGATCCACACCGCCACCGCCGAAACCGAAACAAGGGGATAGTAGTCCCCAGTTTTTCTCAATACCGATAAAAGGAAAAGTTCGAGGTATTCCCATTATCGAAGTTACCTTTAATGGTCAACGGGAATTTGATATGCTGTTTGATACCGGAGCAACAAATACGCTAATCACCCAAACGATCGCGTCCTCACTAAACTTAAAACCAGTTGGGTTCAGCCAAATGAGTGTAGCCGATGGCGCGGTTGTACAAATGCCAGTGGCGATTCTGGAGTCCATAGAAAGCGATGGTCGCCTGAAACGAGACATAGAAGTCGCGATCGCACCGCCAGCTATGCCTGTTGGACTCTTGGGACATGACTTTTTTGACGGCTATGACATCACCATCAAAGATAGTGTGATTGAATTTCGCAAACGTTCATAATTTTTTATCCTGATGATTTAATCAGGGCGGGTTTTGTTGTTC
>CAKZMA010000149.1 GCA_937127375.1 uncultured Coleofasciculus sp.
AACAGGGAACAGTAATGATTTGTCCCGTTTGCCGAATAGAGAAAGAGTAGAGTATAAATAACGGCATAATCATTGAATTTACCATTTTAATTCTTTCTTAAGAGTCTTTTCTCATCCCATGGTATTGGCAGAATTTTTCATTCCCCACGGACATTGCTACCTCTGGAAGCCAGAATTAGTTGGGTTACACCTAATCTCTGATTTTCTCACCGCATTGGCATATTTCTCCATTCCCCTAACGCTAACTTATTTTGTCACCAAGAGAAGCGATGTCCCATTTAACTGGATTTTCTGGTTATTTAGTGGGTTCATCATTGCCTGTGGTACGACCCATATTATGGAAATCTGGACGCTTTGGCATCCGAATTACTGGTTATCGGGTGAGATAAAAGCCGTGACTGCCCTAATTTCGGTGGTAACCGCAGCAGAACTTGTCCGACTACTTCCCCAAGCCCTGACAATCCCCAGCACCGCCCAACTCGAAGCCGAAATTAAAGAACGTCAAAAAGCCCAAGCGGAACTCTTGAAGGAAAAAACCCACCTTGCCCAAGCTCAAAAAGTTGCCCATGTGGGCAGTTGGGAATTTGATTTAGCCACCCAAAACATTACTTGGTCTGATGAAACCTTTCGCATTTATGGACTCTCTCCAGGACAACCCACACCCACCCTAAGAGAACATCGACAAAAAATTCATGCCAATGATAGAAAAGCTTGGAAAAAAACAGTTCACCAACTCGTTCGGGGGAAATCGTGCCAACTAGAATTTCGTATCCTGCACCCTGATGGGTTTATCCGCCATCTTTTCGCCCAAGGAGAACCGATTTTCAATGCCCAGGGTCAGGTGCATAAACTATTCGGTACTCTACTAGATATCAGCGATCGCGTCGCAGCGCAACAACGGGAACGGTTATTCGGGGCAATTGCCTTACGCATTCACCAATCCTTAGACTTGGATGAAATTCTTGACACCACCGTCACCGAGGTGCGACAGTTCCTAGAAACAGACCGAGTGTTGATTTACCGCTTCAATCCAGACTGGAGTGGGCAGATTGTCGTCGAGTCAGTGGGGGAACCCTGGACAGCCGTTCTGAATACAACTCTAGATGATCCCTGTTTTGGCAAAGACTACGCTCAACTTTATCAGCAAGGTCGAGTTAGTGCGATCGCTAATATATATACCGCAGGTTTACATCCTTGTCATCTCCAGTTACTTACACCCTTCCAAGTCATCGCCAACTTAGTCGTGCCAATTATTTTAGGTGACAAACTTTGGGGATTATTAATCGTCCATCACTGTCGTAGTCAACGGCACTGGCAATCCTACGAAATCGAGCTATTACAGCAATTAGCCACCCAAGTCGCGATCGCACTCCAACAATCGGAGCTATATTCTAAAGTACAGGCGGAACTCATCGAGCGGCAACGCATAGAAAAAGAACTACGAGTCAGCGAACAACGATATCGTTCCGTCGTCACCGCCATGTCTGAGGGCATTCTACTCCAGCAAGCCGACGGTCAGATTATTGCTTGTAATCTCAGTGCTGAAAACATTTTAGGACGTTCTGCTCAACAGATACTCGGACAAATCGGGATGAACTGGGGGGGACAAATCATTCAGGAAGATGGTTCTCCCTTCCCCAGCCAAAACCATCCCGCGATGGTAACCTTACGCACAGGAAAACCCCAAGTAAGAGTAATTATGGGAATTTCCCCACCCGAAGCATCACTCCTACCTTGTCCAGTGAACGACTCACCTGTTGCTGGAAACAAGGCAAAAAGCGGAGGGCTGAAATTACGACACAAGGAGCAAATATGCCAAGAACAAAGACATGATATCACCTGGATTAGCATGAATTCTCAACCTCTGTTTAATCCCGGAGACAGCCAACCCTACGCCGTTGTCACCTCATTTTCCGACATCACCGAGAGCAAACGTTCCCAAGAAGCCTTGCACTTAATCACCCAGCAAGAACGAGAAAGAGCCTTGCAACTCGAACAAGCCTTGCAGGAACTCCAACGCACCCAAGCCCAACTGGTACAGAATGAAAAAATGGTTAGTTTGGGGCAACTCGTGGCAGGGGTGGCACACGAAATCAACAACCCCACCAGCTTCATCTACGGCAACATCACTCCCGCCTCCGACTATACTCAAGACTTACTGCACCTGATTCAACTCTATGGCAAACACTATCCCGAACCCGTTGCCGAGATTGCCGAATACATAGATTATATTGACCTAGAATTTATTGCCACTGATTTCCCCAAACTTCTCGCCTCAATGCAAGAAGGCGCTCGTCGCATCAGTGAAATTGTCCAATCCTTACGCCACTTTTCCCGACTTGATGAAGCCGAGTGCAAGCAGGTGAATCTCCATCAAGGCATTGATAGCACACTGCTAATTTTAAAACATCGACTGACCCAACAGGGAAATCGTCCTCCGATTAAACTGGTTAAAGATTATGGTCAACTGCCGTTAGTCAAATGTTATCCGGGTCAACTCAATCAAGTGTTTATGAATATTCTAAGCAATGCCATTGATGCCCTTGACCAAGCTCATAATCCTGCCTATTTATCAGGACTTCCTTCAGCCAACAGAGGAAATAGCAATCACCTATCCCCAATAAATAATCACCCCTCACCGATGATTTTGATTCACACAGAATTCGTTGAACCCAATTCGGTAATTATTCGTATTGCTGACAACGGTGCTGGCATCAAGGCAGAGGTTCAATCTCGAATATTTGATCCGTTCTTTACGACCAAACCTGTCGGTCAAGGAACTGGTTTAGGATTGTCGATTAGCTATCAGATTGTTGTAGATAAACACGGGGGACAGCTTCAATGTCATTCCCATCATCCTCAAGGAACAGAGTTTGTAATTAAGCTACCTGTCAATAAGTCATAATGACTTAGTAATCTCACCCGTTTCTCGGCTGGATCAGGTGCAAAATCTGAGATAAGTAGTCAGACAAAAGAAAACGGTACTGTATTAAGTTTTGTACATCAACCTCAAACCCTTACTGTTCCCTGTGAGACACCGAGCGAAGTCGAGGTGTTCCCTAATCTCAACCGTTCACGTTAATTGTGTCCATCTACTTAACTGTAGTTTTTTTGTAGTATAATACATAAATCTGTAATCGGGAAATACCCAGAAGGATAACTCTATGTCTGA
>CAKZMA010000150.1 GCA_937127375.1 uncultured Coleofasciculus sp.
CTTGACATGACAACTATTGCCTTATTCGGAACCAGTGCTGATCCACCCACTGCAGCCCATAAAACCATTCTCAGATGGTTGTCCCATCACTACGATCAAGTCGCTGTTTGGGCGTCAGATAATCCGTTTAAGTCTCACCAAACCTCCCTAGAACACCGTAAGCGGATGTTAGAGGTGTTAATTTCCGAAATTGAAACACAGCCTAATGATATTGGCGTACATGAGGAGTTGAGTCGTAGCAGAACCCTAGAAACGTTAGCCAAAGCCAAGGAAATTTGGGGGGATGAGGTGGACTATACTCTCGTAGTGGGTTCGGATTTAGTCAATCAGATACCCCGTTGGTATCGGATTGAAGAATTACTCAGCCAGGTACAGTTGCTGATTGTACCGCGTCCCGGTTATGACATAGACGAAACGGGAGTAAAACGATTAAGGCAGCTTGGTACTCAGGTTGCGATCGCGGATCTTAACGTTCCTGGAGTGTCCTCTACAGCCTATCGTGAAAAAGGAGAGCCAGATGTCATAACACCTTCTGTCGAAGAGTATATCAATCGCGAAAAATTGTACGCTTGATCAACGGTGACTCCGGAACAGGGACGTTCTTAGCTATACTTTTAGGGGGACTATCACTTTTTTAAGTTCAAAACGTCACAGTTTTGGATAACCATGTCAGAACGCGGCATCAAACCGAGCAACCAACCAGCGTTAGCTGACTTCAAAGTCAGTGTTGACACTGTTATTTTCTCGGTCGATACTCAACAAAACCGCGTCTTGGTGCTATTAATCATGCGCCAGGATGAACCTTTTTCCGGTCAGTGGAGTTTGCCAGGAACGCTGGTGCGTCAGGGAGAATCTCTAGAAGATGCTGCCCATCGGGTTCTGGTGGAAAAAATTCGGGTGAATAATCTCTACTTGGAACAACTCTACACCTTTGGTGGTCCGCATCGCGATCCTAGGGAATCCCCAAAAAGCTTTGGCGTTCGTTACCTATCGGTTAGCTACTTCGCCTTAGTTCGGTTTGAAGAAGCACAGTTCATGGCTGAGGGAGTGAGTGGTATTGCATGGTATCCGGTTAAGCAGATTCCTTCCCTAGCTTTCGATCATGGCAAAATTATCGAGTATGGATATCAGCGTTTGCGGAATAAGTTGGAGTATAGTCCCGTCGCGTTTGACGTATTACCCGATGTTTTTACGCTGAGTGATTTGTATCAACTCTATACTACTGTTTTAGGGGAACACTTCTCCGATTATTCTAACTTCCGTACCCGTTTGTTGAAGTTGGGTTTTTTAGCCGATACGGGTCTAAAAGCCTCACGAGGAGCAGGGCGTCCAGCCTCTTTATACCGCTTTGATGCTGAGGCGTTTGCACCGTTGAAGGATAAGCCGTTGGTTTTTCTTTGAAGATCTAACAGTTTATCGTAGTTTATAATTATTGTTTATCGAAACGATTATGACCAAATCGACTATTCAGTACACCACCAAACATTTAAAGGAACTGGGTTTATTTATCGAAGTCAGCGGCAGAACGGACAGCGATCGCAGTCGCAAAAAGGCGCTGGAAGAAATTGAACGCCGGATGGATGACCCAGAGGATACCAGCTTAGATGAGAATAGTTTTGCCGATGGGTTAAGCAGTGAAGATTTAATTGTGGTTGGTCCCCCATCGGCGATTGAATCGCCAGAAGATGAACCGGAAATCATTCAAGCGGTGAAGGCGATCGCGAATTTAGCCAGCTTACGAGTCACCCTCGAAGAGATACAGCAGCAGGCGTTGGAGTTACGTCCGGTAATTGAGGCACTCTTTCGCCCCGAACCCCTGACTCCCGAACAAATGCAGCAGGCGACGGATAAGAGTTTCGCCAAGACGTTAATTAAATTTGCCGAAGCGAAAGCTGCACGGGATCAATTTTTACCCGAAGCGCAACAAGCTTGGCAGATTTTAAAACCCGCTTTAGACAATGTTGATACTAATTCTAATCCGGTTCTTTCATCTGTACAAAACTCCAAAACTGATAAGTCATAAGCCTCTTATGGTGGAGACGTTCCGCCGGAACGTCTGGAACAACAGTTCGGAAAGTCCTAATCGATATGTCTATTGCTAGAATTGTAGGGTGCGTTAGCGAAGCGTAACGCACCGTTTCTAAATGTTTTGAGATGCCCACTCGAATAAACACAAATGGACAAAACATCGCAAACTCTCAAAATGTTTGTTTTGATTAAAATTCCACAAGTTTTTAGGCACCTTGAGCATCAAGAGCATATTGTTGAAGTTCACTTAAGGAAACATATTCTAACGCCGATGCATGAGTAGCAGACAAAACCACAGGAGGTGCAGCACCCGCTTCTAGGGCTTCTTGCCAGCGAGAGGCACATAGACACCAGCGATCGCCTGGTTTTAAACCGGGGAAGTTAAATCCGGGAACGGGTGTACTCAAGTCATTCCCACGCTGTTTGGTAAATTCCAGAAACTCTTCGGTAACTTGAGCGCAAACAACGTGAGCGCCAAAGTCACCGCCTCCAGTATTGCATTGACCATCCCGGTAAAATCCGGTCATGGGAGATGTACAACAGGTTTCTAGTTCTGTACCCAGGACGTTTTTTGAATTAGCCATGACAGCCCCTTTTATTGACAAACCGTTCCATCAGTAGGATACATAGAGACGCTTCTATCCAGCAAGACCCGTATTAGTCATGCGTCATTGGTGATTGGTTAGAGAATCCTCGCACCTTGATCGGGGCGGGTTTAGTTGCATCAGGGCGGAAAAAAATGTGAGCCGTGAAACCCGCCCCTACAAGACAAACAAATATATTATTTGAGATCTGTGCACCAAAACTCATCTGCCATCTTGATCACCCACTTGGCAGTAAGATAGGGACAGCAGTTTACCCAGTCGGGTGGTAAAGCAGTATTTAGTCAATTTGGGAGGGTGTTCGATGAGCAATAAACCTGAAAAAAACGTTATCAATGTAGATCCAGTCACGGTTGTGGCGGTTATATCTGCCCTTTTACTGGTGCCATTATTGATATCAGGGTTTATCTTCCAATAATTCTATGGGTTCTCGTCCTTTTCAATCTACCTCCGGCTTGCCCCTTGCTAAAGTCATCAAGCTCGTGGCAATAGTATTTGTGTGTTTGTCGCTCTGGGTTGCACCAGCATCTGCCAAGGTTATCCGCTATTTTGATGGCAATTCGACGGATGTCAATGTTCCCGCAGGTATTGCTTTTGACTTAGGTGGCGGGGGGGCGGATGTAGATGAAGCGATTCAGTGGATGATTAATCAGGCGAGAGGTTGCACTGACTGTGCGGCTAAGGTTGATGTGATTGTGATTCGCTCATCGGGTTCGGCTGGCTATAATGAACCGATTCTGGCGATGAATGGGGTGGATTCAGTTGAAACCTTGGTGATTCGTAGTCGGGATGATGCTAATTCTCCAAACGTTGCAGATACAATTCGCCAAGCTGAGGTGTTATTTTTTGCAGGTGGCGATCAGTGTGACTATACCCGAAATTTTAAGCATACGGCGACAGCAGAGGCGATTAAATCCGTGGGCGCTAAAGGTGGTGGTATCGGTGGAACCAGTGCGGGGGCGATGATTCAAAGTGATTTTATATATAACGCTTGTTCGGATGCGGTTGATAGTGAGTATGCCTTAGATGATCCCTACGAAGATATTCTGTTTAGTTATGACCTGTTCAACTGGTCGCTGATGAAGGGTACGATTATAGACACCCATTTTAGCGATCGCGATCGCATGGGTCGATTGATGACGTTTATGGCGCGTCAGCTTCGGGATGGAATCGCTGATAGTGTCTTGGGGATAGGCATTGATGAGGGAACTTCGCTGGTGGTGAATCCGGAGGGTATCGCCCAGGTTATGGGAGAGGGGGCGGCGTATTTTGTTTTCGCTGATCATATCCCGGAAGACTGTGAACCCCAAACCCCGCTTACGTTTTCTGATTACAAGATTTGGA
The DNA here is from genome assembly GCA_937127375.1 of uncultured Coleofasciculus sp. GTDB lineage: Bacteria > Cyanobacteriota > Cyanobacteriia > Cyanobacteriales > Coleofasciculaceae > Coleofasciculus. The sequence continues at coordinate 3,975 of CAKZMA010000150.1, forward strand.
AACGCGAAAACGGTGAGGAATTTGATCTGAAACATCTACCCTCTAGGGG
>CAKZMA010000151.1 GCA_937127375.1 uncultured Coleofasciculus sp.
AAAGGCTCATGGATATAATTAACTGAGGGAGATGTCGCTAACATTTTACCTACCCAAGTTGAACCAGAACGATGAGAACCTGTCACAAGTATTGGTTTTGTATCAATCATATCAAACTGTGAATTTTATTTTTCTAATAAATGGCTAATCACTAACTTAGCATTGAGTACCCAAGAGTTATCTTGACAATATATCTTCCATCGAGGAGTCAGAGGGCTGTGTAACCATATTCTAATCCCATTTACAAGAGCATCCAAATCATCCGGTTCAATCCAGACCCCTAGGCTATACCTGTGAACAACAGAGTGCAAAGCACCTTCACCCCCTGACGCCAGACAAGGTTTCCTATAATGAACTGCTATATTTAATACGCCACTAGCAGAGCGAAAGGTTTTGCTGTAAGTAAGCAGTATAACATCAGCTGCTACAAAGAAGATGCCCACTTCTGTATCTGGAATAAATCGGATATGCCAGCGGCAGCGATCCGCTACTCCTAACTTGATGGCTAGCTCTTGATACACTGATACAGGTTTTTGACCTGAGGATTGTTCTTTACCGACGACTAGCAGGTATAAGTCAGGAAAACTAACCATTGCCTGAATCACAAGGTCGAGATTCTTGTGATTCCAAATCCGTCCAAAAGCTAACATTACTGTAGCATCACAAGGTATATTAAGATAACCTCGTGCTGCTTCCCGCGATAGAGTTGTTTGAGGAAAGGCATAAACTCCGTGGGGAATCACACTGGTCTTGAGTTGAGGCATCGGTCGAACCGTATCGAGTTCCACAGATTCATGAACAAAGATGTGACACAGGAAGGCATAACCACAGGCAATAGACCAACGATGCCACCAGCGAGGCCCAACAATAAAATAGCGAACAGGGTCATGTAAAACAGCGCCAAATCTAACACCACTTTCCGCTAGCTTCCTCAATCGACCTGACCATAGAGGAGATAGATACTCAACATAAGAACCAAATAACACATACTTAAAGCCTTCTTTGTCAATAAAATTAGCTAATTGTTTGAAGTTTTCCAACGTAATGAAGGTGAAGTGTACTGATTTTAAGGTTTTATTCAAAATGGGTCGCTTAGGGACGATATCTCGCAGAATTGGTACAACTTTATATTTTTCTCCTCTACCGCTCCGATAGCTCGGAGTACAAAGAAAAGTAACATCAACACCAAGATATGCCAAAGCATTCGCTTGCTCGTGAGCATAATCAGCAATGCCACCATAACTAGCGGGTGAGTAGTATAGCAGTCTCATATAGTTTTAGCCGTCACGGACATAATATTTGTCAAATATTTCATCGTTACCAACGCCTTACTCCTAACTGCTGCATCCTGACTCGGCATCCTTGACAACGTTTAAATCCGTAGCAAAAGCCATACCAATATCCCACAACACCATTAATTCGGTTGCCTAATTCTAAACCAATTATCCAAAGCCAGTAGGAGGCTTTGCCCCAAGTAGACAAGAATTGAATAGCTGTTAACCACCTAATTAGACGTTTCGACCAGATCAGCATAGTAATTATAATAGCTATGCCAAACCACCAAATTTGCCCTCCCCAGCCTAAAAGGACAAATAGAGTCACTGTCGTCAAAAGACTCAGCATCTCCAACGCTAGTAGTACTCCTACTTTAATTCCATAATTGAGAAAGAAAATTGCTTCTCCAGCACCTCGAAAATTGCGCCGTGCCTCCTTCCAGTAACTTTTGAGTTTTGGAAATCGATGCCAATAACATATTGCTTTCGGGGCAGCTGCAATTTTACGCTTAGCCGATACCATCCATAAACTGAAAATAGCGTCATCTCCTGTCAGAGTTAAATCTTCCGGATATTTACCAAAATCTAGCCAAACTTGTTTTTTAAAGGCAATTGACCGAGTAGAGGCAAGGCAAGTCGGTGTTGCTTGTAGTTCTAGTTTACCACCAGATAAAGCCCATTCTGCCCACTGGGCTGGAGTCTGTACATCTTGCTCAGGAATTATCCAGCTACCTGTGACAATCTCTACAGCAGTATCCTGTTCAAAAGGAGCTACTAATTCTTTAACCCAGTTGGCATCCAGTCTGCATCCAAAATCCGTGGTTAAAATGACATCATGAGCAGCTTTATCAATCGCTAAATTTCTACCTCGCGAGACATTTGCCCCCTTCTTCTGAATCACCTGTAGCCGGAAAGGAACCGACTTAGCTTGCTCACACAAATATTCATAGGTTCCATCAGCGGAACCGCCATCAACAACGACAAACTCATCTGGCAATCGAGTTTGTTTTGTCAAGTCTGCCAAAAGAGTCTCAGCACCGTGGCGGTCATTGAGAACTGTTGATACAAGACTCACGGGAATGTTCATTTACCTTCACTGTTAAATGTTAGTTTATACCAATCCACCATCCTGTGGAGTCCTTGATGTAGGTCAATGTCCCAGGTAAAGTCATCTCCTAATGCTGCCATGAGGAGTTTACTATCGGCACTTTTGATAAAGCGACCTTCAGGTTTAGAGCGATCGCAGATCAGTTCAAGTTCTATTCCAGCTATTTTAGCAAGGCGTTTGACCAGATCCTTGACAGACACGGTTTCTTCTCTGCCAATATTGACAGGACGATCAAAGTAACCATTTTCAACAAGACGCATCATAGCACGGGCGCAATCAGTGGCATGCAAGTAGTTGCGGCGCTGGTTTCCAGAACCCCACACCAGCATTGGATTTTCACCATCCATCACCCGTTTTGTCAACATCGGGATAGCCTGAGAGTTTTGTCCTGCCCAGTGATAACGTTCGCCATAGATATTAAAAGGGCGTACTACTGTAATCGGAATGCCCGTTTCTTTCTGGTAAATAACGGCTTTTTGCTCTAAAATGCGCTTAGCCCAGCCATATCCCCAGTTTACCCGTTCCGGTTCGCCAGTAATGGGAAAACAATCTGACATCGGCGTTGGACTATCATCAGAGTAGACACAGCTAGAGCTAACGACTAACGCCTGCTTCGGTTTGTGGTGCGCGATCGCATCAAGAACGTTAGTGTTGATCAAGTCATTAAAGCGGAACATCTCGAAATTGTTCTTTTGGCTAAATCCCACACCATAAGGACGAGACGCCAAGTGAAAAACATAATCACACCCAGTCAAGGATTCTATCGCGAATTTTGGGTCTTCCAGACTCCCTTTGTAATAGTCTACGGACTCACGCAGATGTGGAATGTAGCACCAGTTCCCCTTGGATTCATCATCAATTAAAATAACCTTGGCTCCGACGGCAACCAATTCCTCACAAAGAAATGAGCCAATTAGCCCTAGTCCTCCAGTGACGACTACACGTTTATCTGTATAAAAATGAACCATAGCAGTTTAACGTTTTGTGACTTAATCTTTAAGTTTAGGTGTTATCCTCCTAAATGGTATAGTGTCATAAAAGGTCTAATTCCCATGAAACGACGAACCATCATCGATGGTTTCGGTTTCGATGTGACCCGAAAATATTCCCGTAACCACCTAGATGCTTCGGATAATGCCTGCCATTCTACATCAAGTACTTTTTGTTTTTGTGCTAAACGATAGATTTTTGAATAAACTCGCATCATATTTTCGCATTGCCCCTGCGTGTATGAGTTATTTTGACTTTGCCACCATTGGCAATTCAAGTCAACAGCTGCATGAACCCCTTCAAACCATTTTTTGGGGTTTAAGTTTTGGTTACGACACTGAGACGTTTTGATTCGATACAAAGCCCCTTTACTTTTTCCATAAGCCACCGTATATTGACTCAGCAATTTAAACCAAAAAGCAATATCTTCGCCCAAATACTGGTCAAGTTGCTCAGGCCAATAATAATCCGGTGATAACACCGAACGTTTGACTAATGCCGCATGAACTGCCCAAGGAGCAAAAGCAATGGTGCTATCTCGCAGAACCTGAATCGACTGTCCCATACCTGATGGTTGCTTAACTACTCTCTCACTGGGATGCTCATCAGTAAATTCCTGCCAATAGCAAGCAATAATATCAGCATCAGGAT
>CAKZMA010000152.1 GCA_937127375.1 uncultured Coleofasciculus sp.
TTGAGCAAGTTTCGCGATCGCGCCTTCATGTACGATACAGTCAGCATCCACCAGTACCACGATATCAGGTGGGTCTGTAGAAAGGTATTTTATCCCGTAGTCTAAGGCATATCCCTTACCTTGGTGTTCTGTATCGTGACGTTCGATTACCGTTGCGCCAAATTGACGTGCGATCGCGGCGGTTTCATCGGTACAATTATCGGCAATAACCACCAATCGGTCTTGGTCGGTTAGCTGGGGTACTATTGTTTTTAGGGTGGTGCTAATTCCAGAGGCTTCGTTGTGGGCGGGAATTAACACAGTTATGCGGGGAGGGGAGTCTGGGGGTGCTTCTGGTTGTTGACGCGGTGGGAAGAGGGCGGCGAAACACTCAATAAACAGCATCCCGATGGGGATAAGCAGGGAGAGTGCGATCGCGAATAGGACTATTTCCACGATAATAAGCCATGGCTGATTGGTTAACATGACCCGGAAACCTCGCTGTGTCTGGAACTCTGGGGAATAGGGATAGTGCGATCGCTAGGACGCTGTTTGGGAAATTTATTGTTACCTAAGTTTTTGTCCTATGTTCTGGGAGAGTTATTCGTGAGCGACGAAATATTTTTACTTAAGATATCGCTTTTCAATAGCATTGAGTTTCAATTTTACACGCTTGTGCCATTGCTTGATCTCTAGCTTTCTCGAAAAATATTCTGCTAAAAACAGAGGCAATCCCTGACGTTTAACTCGGAATTTTACCCGTGCATACCAGTCCTGAAATCTTAGGCTTCTTGCCCTTGCTGGAGTAACCTCTAGAGGTGGCAATCCACTAAGTTCATAACCCCGCTCAACTAGCCTATCTGCAATTCGTGATTCAACCAACTGAATCTCATCCTCAGACAGTTTTCGTCGCCACTGTTGAATTAATTTCGGATCGGGTAAATCAAAAGTAGTGTTCTGAGCGTAACTAAGCATTGCTTCATCGTAAGGAACACCAATAAATTCACTCAGGCGCGTCAGAGTTTTAGTCGGTTCTGAAATAAGGGTTTCATAATTTACCTCAGTTCGCCGTTCACCGGGGATCATATCTTTTAGCTGTGTCCATAATTGTTCAACTTCTATCCAACCCTCTACCCCTGTCCAGACGTTACCAGCCCAGCCCATACCAATACATGAACGAGCAACATCTCTACCATCTCTAACTATATGTATAAAGCGAGCATCTGACCAAATCCGCAGCAATTTATCGAAGTGGCGATGAACGGTAGCGCCGATTAGGGATTTACTCTCTTGATTCTGCTTCTGAAGCAAAAAGCTATTGACCAGTTGCGGATAGCTTAAACGGCGGTCAATTGTAAAACCAGTAGCTTGAAAGATACGGTGAGTTTCCAACCATTGATAATAGTCTTCAAGATGAGGCCAGTCATCACCATCAGGTATGCGATCGACGGTATACTCAAATTCATTACACCAAGCAATCTGGGGATGATGACTCAGCATGAGTCTCAGAACTGTTGTGCCAGAACGCTCCGCACCAACCAGAAAAATGGGTTCAGATACTAAATCTTTTTCTTTCACTATCATTCTATTTTAATTTCGAGCAACAATTAACCCCAACTAATCACCAATCTTTTTCTTGAGCAAATGGGAAAGCCAATGGAACGATTTTTGTTTGGCAGCTTTGAATGACTTGCCGTCGATGGATACCCAGCGTTTATCCGATCCCTCCCTACTCCTTTCCAACGGTTCCCCCACTGGCAAGGGGAAAGACTGGATTGAACATAGAATTTATAATATTATCAATTCTTCTATATAAAGTCTAGGAGAGCTTCTGGGTGTTGACGCGGTGGGAAGAGGGTGGCGAAACACTCGATGAACATCATCCCAATGGGGATAAGAAGGGAGATCGTGATCGCAAATAGGACTATTTCCACGATAATAAGCCATGGTTGATTGGTGAACATGACCTGGAAACCTCGCTGTGTCTGGAACTTTGGGGATTAGGGAGAGTGCGATCGCGACAA
>CAKZMA010000153.1 GCA_937127375.1 uncultured Coleofasciculus sp.
GTACCCATCCGTGAGGCGTTGACTTCTGAGTAGTGACCTGTGATCCACTTCGCTGATGGGAAACTTGCGCCGCGTTAGTCTAGTGCAAGAATGCAGAAATCACTGAACAGCTAATATCTCCCCCAGCTTCATCGTATCTACGAAACTGCTCAAGTATTTCCGCAGCACTGCACTAGGGGGAAATTAGATTGTAGTTTATCGACAATAACTTTTATCAAAGGAGATCCAAATGACCGATAGAGATGAGTTTTTATATCCACGCAGTCGCTATTACGGCGATGTCAAACCAGAAAATTTAGTGTTTAATGCTAATTTACAGGAATTCGCGCAAAAGGTAAACTATATTTGCAACTTAGAAACCGCAGGTAAAGTTGCACCCGAAGCTGCCTATAAACAAATTAAAGAGTTGTGGCATAATTTGAGACAAAGTAAACAAGAACTGGCAGTTGGTCAGCATCCTTTACGTGGGGATGACAGGGAGAAATAACCTGTAGGGGCGACCCGGTTGTATTAATGAACAATTGTGTTTACTTAATGAACTTGGGTCGCCCGTTTAGGGTTGAAGTTGGGAACATGGGAATTAATCAAGATCCCCGACTTCTCCAAGAAGTCGGGGATCTGTCTGTGTACCTCACTTACAGCACTTTCTAACACGGTGTAGTACAGCAACTCTAGGACAGCTCTGTTCTGCTCTTTTTTTGGTGTATAACATCGAGTCTGAAAACGCTGTATCTCCCACTCAAGACTTACTTCCTTTGTTGTGCCACATACTGTGACAACTAATGCTCAAGAATCCCCTACTTTACATCCGACGACACTTGCGGATTTGACTGGCGAAAATTAAGCCGACGGTGGCTAACCCAAACACTGTACCCGGTTCAGGTACAGATTCACAGTAATCCCTTTCGCAAATACCGGATTTGTCAAATTTAAAGGCAATATTGTGGTTGCCATCAAACTGATTTAAGTCGTAACCTGCCGTTATTAAATCAGAATCGCTCAGATATATAATATCGGCAATAAACTCTCCCGATGCAATAGAGTTAAGACTTTGACCTTGATCAAAATAGGTTGTCGTGGCGGGTAAATCCCCGAAACTGGGTTCACATAAACCGGGAATACAGTCACGGGTAACCACAGCATTATTATAGGCTTCTATACTGCCAAAACCATTGTTTTCTCCGGTCACACTTTTGGCGGTGACATCAGCGTATAAACCCACTTTGGGTGCGCCGGAATCACTGTTGGGGGAGAAACGAACGGCAAATAAATCACCAGCATCGCTAGCGGTGGTAAAGTCTTGATCGGTCAAGTTGATGAATAAATCACCCCACCCCGTATTCCCGTCATCTGCATCGGTTCCCTCTACACCGGTTAAAGGCATATTGCCATTGAGGACAACCAAAATGCTATCAACGGTTTCTTTGACAGACATCCCGTAGAGTTCATAGCGGTTATCTTTGCCGCCAATAATATCGCCATCAACGCCATCATTGGGGGAATCTTGACTATGATCCCAGGGGGCGTCATCACTAGGTTTGGGTCTGGGTTTTTTCCCCGGATCAAGTGCGCCGCCATCGTTGAGACATTCTTCAAAGATACTGAGAACAGAGCCTTCATTTAAAGCTCGTAATGTGGCGGCTTTTGCGGCTTCTCCTGTGGGCAAAATTAAGCCCATTGCAGCGATTAAACTAATCAGTTTTGCGCTAATTAATAGTGTTTTACGATTAGACATAGTTTTCTCCTTAAACTGTTATGTAGTCAGGGAACCTTAGCCCTAAATTCTGTTGGGTTTCATGACGGGGCTGGAGCGAACCTGGTGCGTTAGCGAAGCGTAACGCACCCTACGACTAGAATACTGCGTAGTGTACAGGGGTTGGCGTTTTCTTTGTAAACTGATACAAACTCAGGTTCGTATTTGTCATCTGTCATTTTTCCTTTGTCCTTGGAAAATGGGAAATCCGGCGAGATTAGCCTTGCCTCGCTCCAATTCGTGGATTTTCTGACTATCCTTATTAAAGAGTAAACTTACTGCCCTTAACCCCCCGCAACCTATCAATTTGCCCACTAACCTAGCGCTGGAGAATTGACAGAAAGTATCAAAAAGTATCAAAAGGTATCAAAAGGTATCACTATCTTAAGTTGAATGCCACTGACTTTAAAGTTTGTAGTAAGCGCTTTAGCGCTTGAGGCACTAAAGTGCCTACTACGAACCCAGATTAACTCAGCGACATTTATCTTAAGTTGAATGTTACTAACTTAAAGCTGGTGGGCAATGCCCACCCTACAGTATATTAAGGGTTTTGGCGATCTCATAATGCTCATTTCAGTGCCATTCATCTTAAGTCAGGGTGGGTTTTGTTGAAACGTTATCGGTGGTATCCTCTCCTTATAGGCTAAACTCACCCCTACAGGTGATTACAGGAAAATAGCTATATGTTGTGGGATGCATTTCTAGAACGAGTCGCTGATGCTCATGATTTGTTTGAAGAAGATGATCGACAAGCTTTCTTGGCTCGGTTTAATGAGCGAAATTTGCCACGTTCTGATATCCAGGTGGCACAGGATTTGAATATTAGTGAAGTGACGCTGCAACGACGACTGGGGAAGGGGGTGTATACTCATTTGCTGAGGAGTTGTCCTCAGCTTAATACGGATAAAAAGGGGAAATTTAAGATAGTCCGAGATTGGTTAAGAAAAGGGTATGTTCTCTGTCAAGGGAATGGCACCACGGGGATGAATAAAACGGCGGTAAATCCACCCTCTCCAATCGCCAATTATCCTTATGTAGAACGCCCCCCAATTGAATCGTTTTGCTATCAAAGTCTTTTTGCACCGGGCGCGTTACTTCGGATTAAGGCATCTCGGCAAATGGGAAAGACAGAGTTAATGGCAAGAGTTTTGAATTTTGCGAAACAACAAGGTTATCACCAAGTCTATTTGAATTTATGTAAACCGGAAGAATCGGTGGTCAAAGATCTGGATCAATTTTTGCGTTGGTTGTGTATGAGTGTCAGTCGTCAACTGCAAAAACCGCTGCAAATTCAGGAATATTGGGATGTGGATCTCAGTAGTAATGATAACTGCTCGGCTTATTTTCAAGACTATTTATTAGAGCAAATTGATAGTCCCTTAGTTTTAGGCTTGGATACGGTTGATCGCCTCTTTCCTCATTTAGCGATCGCTCAAGACTTTTTTGGTATGCTACGGGCATGGCATGAGGATAGTAAAATTCTGGATAATTGGCAGAAACTGCGGTTAATTGTCTCTCATTCGACGGAAGCTTATATTCCCCTAGATATCAATCACTCGCCGTTTAATGTGGGATTAACCGTTTCCTTGCCAGAATTTACAGCCGAACAAGTAACTGAGTTAGCCCAAAAGCATGGACAGGTATTAAATCAGGCTGATGTCAGTTTATTAATGAATAAGGTAGGCGGACATCCCGGCTTAATTAAACAAGCGTTATTTGAACTCAAAACCTTACAGAATACGACCCTGACACAGCTATTAAATGAAGCGGCGACAGATTCGGGAATTTATGGTAATTATTTACGCAAGATTTGGCTAGAATTGCAGGAAAATTCAGCATTGATTCCGGCGCTAAAAAAGGTAGTGGATGCAAGCAATAGCGTAGAATTAGCGTCAAAACTTGCCTATCAGCTTGAAAGTCTGGGATTGGTGCATTTAACCGGAAATAGAGTAACAATCAGATGTGAGCTTTATCGCAATTATTTTGGCTCTCGCTTGGCAAATTTGGGGGAAGCTTCGTAGTTCGTAGTAATGGCTTTAGCCTTTGACGGGAGGCGTAGCCTCCCCAATAGCATTCCCTTAAGAGGAACGTCATTGACTTAAGTCTGGTGGGCAATGCCCACCCTACTGGCTAGGAACGAGAGTAACGAATGACAAATGACGAATGACAAATGACAAATGACAAATGACAAATGACTATCATGTAGGCGGAAGCTTACCACCAAATGCGACAACTTATGTAATGCGTTCAGCAGATAAAAAACTCTATGAAGGATTAAAAGCTGGCGAATTCTGCTATGTCCTCAATTCCCGACAAATGGGCAAATCCAGCTTACGAGTGCAAACCCAAAAACGCCTAAAAGCGGAAGGAATTGCCTGTGCAATGGTTGATTTAACTCGGATTGGGCGTCAGGCGAACGAACAACAATGGTACAAGGGAATTGCTTATCGTTTAGTCAGTGAATTACGACTGGCGAATCGCGTCAAATGGCGACAGTGGTGGGATGAACATGACTCCTTATCCCCTGTACAGCGGTTGGGAGAATTTATTGAAGCGGTTGTCCTAGATATTATCCCTCAAAATTTAGTCATTTTTATCGATGAAATCGACAGTACCCTGAATTTATCTTTTCCCACCGATGATTTCTTTGCCTTAATTCGAGCCTACTATAATGGACGAGATACGAAGAAACGCTATCAACGTTTAACCTTTGCTTTGTTAGGAGTGGCTAGCCCATCGGATTTAATCCAAGATAAAACTAAAACGCCGTTTAATATTGGCAAAGCGATTGAATTACAGGGGTTTAAACTAGATGAAGCGCTGATTTTAACCCAAGGATTTGAGGGAAAAGTTCAGCATCCACGCAAAGTGCTGGAAGCGATATTATATTGGACTGAGGGTCAACCGTTTCTCACCCAAAAGTTATGTCAATTGGTGCAACGATTCTGTGATTCTCCATTGGATAGGATGATTAAGAATAGTGGGTTGAGTCAAGGTATTGATTCCCGTGATAACTTTATAGGGAAAACCCTGGGAATCAGTCAAGTGGGTTGGCTTCCATTAGAGAGAGTATCGAGAAGCGTTATTGAGAAAATCAGTCGCACCAACAATGAACGGGAATTGGTGAAACAAATCGTGCGATCGCAGATTCTGGTAAACTGGGAATTCACTGATCATCCCGAACATCTGAGAACCATCCGCGATCGCATCCTCCTCAGTCACCATGGTTCAATCCCATTACTCCGCCTCTATCAGAAAATCCTACACCGAGGAGAAATCCCCACCGATGAGAGTCACACCCAACAGGAATTGCTACTCTCTGGATTAGTGGTTCAGCGTCAGGGTAAACTCAGGGTTCATAACCCCATCTACCAATCCATCTTTAATCGCCAATGGGTCAAATCCCAACTTCCAGCACAAAATGAGCATTCTGTCAAGACCCCAGCTTGGACAATTCCGATCCTGAGTGGGGTTGTCAGCGTGGTGGTGATTGGCGTGCGATCGCTCGGCTTATTGCAAGGGTTAGAATTACAAGCCTTGGATGGATTAATCCGATTGCGCCCAACCGAAGCCTTAGACTCGCGCCTCTTGCTGGTGAAAATAACCGAAGCCGATATCAACCAATACCGCTATCCGTTATCCGATGACGTGCTAGTCAAATTATTGCAGAAACTGGAATCAATGCAACCGCGAGTAATCGGCTTAGACATCTATCGAGATAACCCAATTCATTATCGCGATCGCACAATAGCCTCTCCTACCGATTTACCCACCTATTTACGCCAAACCAATCAGGTGATTCATATCTGTAAAGTTAGCAGTGAAAGCGATCAAGGAACCGCCTCCTTCCCCGATCTTCCCTGGCAAAATCTCGGCTTTAGTAACGTATTAGTAGACAGCAAAAACACCGAAACCGGACTACTACGCCGCCAGTTATTATATCAAGGAGTTAGCTCAACTTCACCTTGTCCAACCCCCTACGCCCTTAATGTTCAACTCGCCTTTCGCTATTTAGCCGCAGAGAGAATATTACCCACATTTACCGCCAAAAACGGCAACTTACAGCTTAGAGATGTTATCTTTACCGATTTAAACCCCCGTGCGGGAGGATATCAACGCTATGATTTTAGAGGTCAACAAATCCTCCTCAACTACCGTGCGGTTCAACCCATCGCCCAATCCGTAACCTTAACCGAAGTTCTCCAAAATCAAATTAATCCCCAATGGGTCAAGAATCGGGTAATATTAATAGGCGTTACCGCCACCAGCATCAAAGATAGCTTCCATACCCCCTACGGCGAAATGCGCGGCTTAGAAATTCAGGCGCATGGGGTGAGTCAGATTCTCAGTGCGGTACTCGATCAACGTCCCTTAATTCAACCAGGGAATTTCTGGAGTGAAATATTATGGATTGGCGGATGTTCTTTCATCGGCGGACTATTGATTCAGTTAATCCCCAAACGCCCCTACCAAATCCTCGCCTTATGTACAGCATTAGTTTTACTATCAGGACTCAGTTTAATTCTATTAATTCACGGCTATTGGATACCCCTAATCCCCTCTGCTATTGCCTTAATTGTTTGTAGTAAAGGCTTTAGCCTTTTACAAACGTCAAATCGTGACTACACAAGTATAACAAAAAACAAATAACAAAGGACAAACAACCAATGACCAACCAACTATTCAACCTCGCCATCATACCCCTTCTAATTATCACCCAGCGATCGCCCCTCGACGCCCTCATCTTCAACCAACCGCCACCCCCACCAGACAAAGACACACCCGGACAACAAGCGGATTCAGGAACCCGTGGACCCTGTGACGCACAGCCCTCCGAAACCGATAAGCAATTAGTCGCCCTTGTTCCCACCCTTGAAAAATCCAGGAACAGCTTACCAGAAACTCATGTTTGGGGATTAACCCAGAGTCAACATCCAACCTTTTGGTTTTATCTTCCCGCCACAGCAACATCGGCTCAAGTCGCCCAATTTAGCCTCGAAAATGAAACCGATTACCCATCCAACTTTCAATTCAATCTCCCCCAAACTCCCGGAATTATTAGCCTAACTATTCCCACCAATGAACCCCCACTAGAACCCGGACAATGGTATTATTGGTCACTAAAACTCTATTGCCAAACTCAACCCTCAACACCTAACTTTTTTGTCGATGGCTGGATTCAACGGGTACAAAACGACACACCCTTTAACAGTAATACTCCCCAAAACAAAATAGTCATTTATGCTCAAAACGGTCTATGGTTTGACACCATCACCGAACTAGCCAACCTGCACCGCCAAACCCCCCTGGAAACCAAGCCAGCCTGGGCAGACTTACTAGAATATATCGGTTGGGAATCCCTTACCGAAACCCCAATTCTCCCCTGCTGCACCCTAGAAAAACAGTAGAAAAACGCCTCACACCTCGACAAACCCTCTCTGCGTACCTCTGCGCCAACCTCTGCGTACCTCTGCGTTAAAAAAACATAATCCTGAAACCAATAACTAGGAGAGATCATTAATTTGATTAGGTAGGGACACAATACTATCATGCCCTCATCTAGGGATAAATTTATCCTTGAAACAACGAGAGCCAATTTCCAATTAAAACAAAAGGTGCCCAATAATAGGGATGTTTATAATTGGGATTCTTTAAAAATTTCTTTTGAACCTGTTGTATCGCTTCCGCTTTACTCATCGGTTCCGTGGAATTAGTTAACTGTTGATAAAGCAACCGAATAAAATCAGTCGTTGATTGATCATTCACTTCCCACAACGTCGCAATCGTACTCCGCGCCCCAGCCCGAACCGCTATTCCCGCCAGCCCTAATGTCGCCCGATTATCCCCATTAGCGGTTTGACAAGCACTCAACACTAACAGTTCAATTGGATCAGGCAAACTTTCCTCGCGACTTTTGAGATAATGACTCAATTCATTCACCTGAATCCGTTTATCCCACGCCAAAATAAAAGTTTCATTGGGATTAGAACTAAATTGTCCGTGGGTGGCGAAGTGAACAATAGAAAAGGGGCGGGCGTTGATTTGATTTTGCAGGGCTTGACTGGTAAATTCATCATTGAGTAGCGTTACATCTGAAGGAATTTGTGATAGTTCGGCTTCAACATTGGCGAGGGATTGAAAGCTTTGATGAGGAGCAAAATCAGAGCGCACCTGAGATAGTCCAAATGCCAGCGTCTGTAAGGGATACTGGGAGAGGGGTACAGGGGCGAGTAACTGGGGTTCTCGATTCAGCGCGATCGCATATTTTTGAACTAGATACTGGTTCCCATCCCAAAGCACCGCCATGGGAACGGTTTGTAAGGCACCATCGAGGACAAAAACGAGAGTATTTATCCCATTGGCTTTAAACTGGGATTCAAAGGGAGCAACTAACCAATTATAGATCGGTTGAGAGGTATTTTGAATCGCTTGACGATAGCGAGAAGTCCGTTGGGGATTAGTAAGTTGAGTGCGGAGTTGATCAACTGTTTCTTCCACCTGACGGGGGGAAAGTTTGACACGATGGTGTTGTAAGGGTGGGTTGGTTTCAGATTTAAGATGACTGGGATTAGGTGTAGAGACGTTGCATGCAACGTCTCTACAGTGTTGACAGTTGTCGTCGTTAATATCGTTACATGACGATGGCTGAGGTAGTTTGAGAATCACCTCTAATCGATCATCTAAAAGAATGGTATAAATAACCGCCGTATTCGGAGCGTGTTCATCGACAATTTGGTCAATTAAAGCCGGATCTGATGACGCACAGGCTTCTTGTAAATAGTTTTCTAATTCCGCTAATTGCAGTTGGGCTAAAACCTCTCTGGCTTGGATTAACTTTTTGGGTGATGGCGTTTCTTCTCGCAAAAGTAAATCAATCAATTCCCGATAAATCGGCTCAACTTCATCGCGAAAGGAAAAGCGAACATCAGGATTAAGGGTTGCTAAATCTTGGCGAATCGTATTGAGTGTATTGACCGCCGCTTGATAGGCTGCAATCGCGCCAAATTCTCCATCAATATTTCCCTGAGCTTTCCGCAAGCGTCCCAGTTGCCATTGCCATTGATAAGCAATATCCCACGCCTGAATCGATTGGCTAATTTGAATCGCTTGATTGGTTAACGCTTGGGCATTGTCCAGGTTCCGAGTCGATTCATAGAGTTTACCACTAATCCCTGTTGCATAAGCTTCACTGCGCCGATCCTCTAAAGCGTGAGATTGTTGGATAATCTGTTGATTTTTAGCAAAGGTTGTGGTAAATAAACTATCTAATTGTGTCCAAACGCTATGGCGATAAATGTTGGGAACCTGTGCCTTATATTGACTAACTCTTTGCTGAATTTGGTTTAAAGTGACCAAAAGTTGAGAAAACCGAATTTGACAATCAATGGTGGTGTGATTGAGGGGAAAGTTGGTGATTTTAGCTTGAATTTGGCTTAAATTTGGCAGTTGCAATACCAGTTTTTCCTGCCACCAAGTCTGAGCCTTTGACCAATAATGCTGCTTAAGTAACCAATGTTGGGTATTGAGTAAAATACTGAAGTCATTAAGCTGAGATTGGATAGGAAGTAGAGGAGAATTTGATAAAGTGATTGCCTGTTGATAATAATCAGTAGCTTGAGTAACAGCATCCAGAACAGGTTTAATATTCTGTAGAGAGGGGCGAGTTCTTTCGTAGAGACTGCGCTGGTGATAATAAGTATCCTTTGCCCAGTTCCCCAACTGGAAATAAGCCTCAGCAATAGCTTGGGAATTTTCCAATTTTTGCGCCAGAGTCAAACTTTTGTCTAACAACTGTTTAGATTGCTCTAAATTAGTTAAATTCTCTAACTTAAAATACTGTTTTAATGGCGACCAATTGGGATCTGAATAATTAGAGTTACCCACAACTCGCACCAGTTCTCCCAAATTAGACCAAGCCGTGAACTTAAGCAAAGAGTCGGGTTGACGTTGCAGGTGTAATGTTGCCTGAGTTAAAGTTTTAAATGCCTCCCGTAACTGTCCTAGATTTTGCAACGCTTGAGCTTGGTTAATCAAGCTACCAATGCTTCCAATTTCATCTTCCAAGCGGGTGTAAAGGCGATGTACCTTTTCCCAGGTTTTTAGAGCATCAGCAGGGTTTCCCAGAGAGAGTTGTAGATGTCCTTGATTATTCAGAACTTGAGCCAGAATCAGGCTTTTTCCCGGCGAATTGGGAAGAGATTGGAGTTGGTTGAAACTTTTCGCGATCGCGTCTTTCGCCTCTTGCCATTTTCCCAATTCTTGGAAACCCAAAGCCAGATAACTTAAAACTCGCGCTTGTTGAAGTTGATTCCCTTGATCAGCCAATTGAGATACGGCTTTTTCCCAGAGACTTACCGCCTCTGTAAATTGTCCATTTTTATAATACCCTTGACCTTGTTCAATTAAAGTATTGCTATCAACAATAGGACTTTGGCTAAGAATTCGTGGAAGTTCGCTACTAAGTGCCGATTGACCAATGAGATAAGGTTGACCCAAGCCAATCAACAAAGTCAAACAGAAACCAATCAATCCATATTTAAAGAATAAATTCATAATAGTCATTCAACTTTGTTCATAATTGCGCTTGTAGTTGCGCTTGTAGTTGCGCTTTAGCGCCAGTTCATCGTCACGCTTTCCCCCCAATAGCGGCAGAAAAAATATAACGTACCGCCAACAAATGTGGAATTGCGATCGCGTCTAGGAAATCGATCAAGAAATGGAACGCCTAAAAGTCTTGAGGACATAGATAAAGCAATTCACCAAGGTATAGAGTAATTATGGCATGATCGCGGTTGATCCGAATGTTATTGATGCTTTGCTTTTATTGAACGGAAGGGGCAGAATTCAAAGCCTCTCTCCTCGCAGGAGAGAGGTTTGGAGAGAGGTTTTCCAGATCCCGACTAAAAGTAAGTTACGGGACAATCGCGTCATTTGGTGCAGGACAAATCGGGGTTTGCCAGGAACTATACAGCGTCGGATTCGGTACTTCCGCCACCAATTCTACCTCTCCATTTTCCTTAATAATCCATCCTTGCGCCTCAATAATTTGAGTTGATTTCGTCTCCGGCTGCGGATTATTTCCCCCTGAATTCACCCGATTTTCCGTCGAACCTATCGGATCACGGAAATCAACCCAACCCTGATTATAATTGGAATTATTAATTGGATTGGGCGGTAAACCCCCGCGCCCGGAAATAATAAATTCACTGCGTCCACGCCGTTGACCGACTTGACATCGCGCTTCAATTGGGTCTACAGGTTGTAACTGAGGTAACGGTTCAAGTTGAGGTTGAGTTTCCGTATTAATGTCTACCGTTCCATCAATTCCCAATTCAGAACTCGCCGTGAAATCACTCTCTGGAGTGCGGCGATCTTCAAATTGGCGAAACCCTTCAATCAGTAAAGCCGTCGCCAAAATATTTCCACCTTGACCCGAAAATGCATTAGCCACAACATCACTATTTTCCGATAGAATTGCCAAAACAATTCCCCCAGCATTAATCGTAATATTGCCCCCATTCGCCGTACCAAACGCTTCCGCCGCAATTTCACTATTGAAGCGCATAATAATAGAATCGGTCACATCTAAACGAATATTCCCCCCTTCACTAGCAGTTGTTGTTGCCCGTAGGCGTCCTTGATTCGTTAAAAAGATAGAATCCGCCGTAATCTCCAAATCCCCAGACGTGCCAGCACCACTCCCACTCACGGTTAATTGTCCGCCATTTTCCACAGTTAAGCGACCCGTATTCAGGGTGATTCCTCTCGCATTCGCCAAACTTTGAGACTCAAAAAATAAGCCACTTCCTGAACCGTTAACGTCTACCGATTCCGAAGCGTTAACCTCTATAATTCCGCCCTGTCCAGAGTCAAAGGTTGTGGCAGATACTTTTCCACCACCTTGGAGAACTAATCGTTCTGTGTCAATCTTCAATTCTCCCGCATTACCGGAACCCGACGAATCAAAGACTAAAAGGCTAGGGGTTTGACCATTCGGTGATGTACCAATAACTTCTACGGATTCAGACGCATTTACAGTTAATTTTCCGGCTTCCCCAGTATTCGCCGTTGTCGCGGAAACCAATCCGCCATCTTTAACAATTAATCGACTCGTATCAATCGTTAATTCTCCTGCATTTCCTCCGGTTTCAGAAGCCGACGAATCAAATAATAAGCTACTAGGAGTGGTTCCATCAGAGGCTGTCCCAATAACCTCAACAGAATCAGTCGCCGTCACATTCAGTTTCCCGGCTTCCCCGGTGCTAGAGGTATCTGCAGAAACTCTCGCCCCATCTCGAACTACTAATCGATTCGTATTAATATCTAATGTGCCAGCATCACCTGGACCCAAAGTGCTAGCTGAAACTAATCCGTCATCCCGCACAATTAATTGGTTTGTATTAATCAAAAAATTGCCAGCATCACCCGCATCATCAGCATTCAAGGTAGTTATAGCACGAACCTCTGCATTAATGACTTCCATAGACTCAGACGCATTTATTTCCAAATCTCCAGCATTCCCGGTACTATCCGTACTGCTTGCGACTGATGCGCCATCCCGAACAATGAATCGCCCTGTATTAACCGTCAGATTTCCAGCATTTCCAGAACTTTCCTCAGCAGCAAAAGTATATAAACCACCTGGGATTCCATTAGGTCTAGTGCCACTTAATTCTACTAAATCAGAGGCAGTTACTGTTATATTTCCACCCGCACCTGTACTCCTTCTCTCAGCAGCCGCAGCAATCTGCGCCCCATCCCGGATAATCAATCGCCCGGTTTCAACAAAAACATCTCCGCCATCCCCATCAAGTACACTCGTACTGAATAAACCACTGGTTAAAAGTTGCTCATTATCTACGTTTGGAGTACCAGTTAATTCGATAAAATCAGAAGCATTCACTCTCAACGTACCTGGTTGCGCTGAACCACACCGAGTCATTGCTCCTGTGCCACAAGTAATCGTTGATAGTATCCCACCATCTCGCAAAATCAACTGTCTCGTGTTTACGGTCAAATTTCCAGCATTACCATCCCCCAAAGTCCTAGCGAACAGCCTGGTATTCTTATACTGAGGATTGTTAGGATCACTCCCTGGAAGTTGACCCACACCAATTACTTCCACAAATTCTCTCGCATTAATTGTAAGATTACCTCCCTGACCAGATGCCTCTCCCATACTTCTCGTAAGCGTAAATATTTCCGCTCCATCATTAAGGGAAAGTATTCTCGAATTAATCTCAATATCACCGCCCTTACCTTGACCTAGAGTTGCGCTACGAATTGAA
>CAKZMA010000154.1 GCA_937127375.1 uncultured Coleofasciculus sp.
GAATTAGCAAGGGACTGGCGAGTTTAAACGTAGCTTCGAGGAAGAAGCGATCGCGTTTATCTTCCTCTTCATCTAAAGATACTCCAAAAGCCGTAGCAATTGACGAATACGTTTCGTATTCTGGTGATAATTCTGTACACCAATGCTCAAATAGTAACCATTCTAATCTTTTCTCATCTTGAGTGAGGTCAAATTCCCAGACTTGCCACGCTTTCACTGTACAGCGACCAAAGCCCCGTCGCTTTTTCATCCCAATGCTAATTTCACCAAGTTCTAAGCCTCGTAAGGCTAACGCTAGTGATTTAACTAGCCGATCTTCATAATTGAGTTGTTTTGTTTTGTCTCTTTTTTGCTCTACCAGTAGCTCAAAGTAGAGAGGGAATTCAGTTCCAGCACTTAATAGCTCTAAGTCGTATTTCTGACCTTTTTTGGCTGTACCCGTTTTTCCTTCAATTTCTACTCCATCTCTCAATTCCACAGTGGGTATCTTGCTACTGATGGCATCATTCACAATTAATGGACTTTGTTCACCATCATCATTACGACGGGTTCCACCAAATAGGGAAGTAGCGCGATCGCACTCTTGTTCACCTGTCACATACCCATGCTCATACTCACGTAAGTAATTTCTCAAAGCACCTGCAATAGATGAACCTGTTAAAAGAGCATGGTCACTAATACTATCTCTGAGTAAGGCTAAATCAGTTGGACTATCTGCATCACCACTTCCCAGACAAGTAGGAGTATCTAAAATTAATGTACCTCGTACAATGATGCATTTAGCAATAGGGCGTTGGTGGCGGTTCAGGCGTTCAATACTCATTAGTTTCTCTCCTTAGTTGCCTTCTTCGCCACTGCCATAATTAGCCGTAGCGTGTACTTTTCAGCTAGCTTATCTTGTCGGGCGCGATCGTCATCGAATTGGCGCTCTACATCAGCAATTTTGACTTCTATACCATTAATCCAATCTGTCGGATTTTTCAACCACTCCTCTAGCTGTTGCTTGAAGGATTTATTTCCTATTTTTGTGCGCTCAAACTGATTACGGGCATTAGAAGGTAAGTTATTTAGTAGCGAGACAACTAAACTACAATCCCCGTTGGGAAGTGCTTGTCGGGCAACAGATTGCAGTCGTGATAATTGGCTGTTACTCATGCCCTCATCCAAGCTTAAATATCCAACTTGTTTTTGAAGATATTGTTCTAGCTTTTGCTCCAACAGTCTTTGTGCCATCTGTTCAGCTATCAGCCGCGAACCTTCACTTAACGCAAGTAAGCCAGAGGGACTCGATAACTTGGGCAAAATTACTTGAATATATTCACTTTCTATCCAATTTACAGCAATTCGCCCAAAGCCATCTTCTCTTCTCTCTCCAATTCCGCTAGCTTCAAGTCGCTGAATTTGTTCTGAAGTAATTTCAATATCTTCACCTTCAAAAACAATCACACTCCCTGCTGTTAAAACTGGAACTTGAGGTAAAGGCAATCCCCATTTGCGGTTAAAGCCACCGATTAGAGTGCTGCTAGTGAAAATACCTCCTGGTTTAGGTTGAGGCAAGGTTATATTTAAAACATCCTCAATTGCTTGTTTAATTAAACTTGGATCGGCTACAGGTTGACCCTGATCGTTTCTTAACAGCGTGTCACTGAGAAGGGTGATGCTTAAAACTTCATCATTTTCTCGATCTTCTGCTGGAATCCCTATTTCACTCCAATTCGTGCTAGATTGTTGGGGGGGGATAATTTTAGTCTGTCCGTATCCCGCACTTTGAGAACCTCCAAACCAGATATTGGGTTCGACTAATAAATTCTGAATTGTTTCTACATCGTCATCTTCACAAAGAATGATAGATTGAAAGGTTTGTCCTGCATCTAAAGCCTCGTAGCGGAAGAGTTCACCTTGATTATCTGTCGATCTCCCTTTTTTGCGATCGCGAAAATTATGAATATTAATCCGTCGCTTTTCTTTATATAACTTTACAACTCCTCCTTCCTTTGCCCAGAAGTATTCACCAACAGCTTTCGGCGTTTCTGGGTCTTCTCCTTTCTCAATACTGAAATCATATACAGTTATAGGCAAATTATCAGTAAATTCTGCATCCTTATCCTTGAACCAAGACAAAGGTAGAGGAAGAGTTCGTTTATTTTTTTGACTCAAAATATACGCATTTAAGTAGCGAGTCCTTTTAGCATCAAAGAAAAGTCGCTTCACTTCATCATTGCTTAAATCAAGTTCTGACAAGTGATACTGCCTCATATAACGCCCAATAATTGCACCACGAATCATACTACCAGGAATATAAGGATATGACACGTCACTATTTGGATCGCCTTGAAATGAAGTAGCAAGAACGGGTTGCTGAGTTTCTAAGGTTAAAATAATGGCTTTCATCCAACTTTTTATTTTTCCTTAATGTCTTTGCCAAAATTATTTAGATGTTGATGGGTAATGTCATTTCCTTCTGAATCGTGTAACCTACATTGAACGTGACCTCGACCTCGATTACGTCCACTACCTAAGCGTCGGAGTGCCATAGCACCAACAGCTAGAAGTGACAGAATTTCATCATTTGGAGTTTTCTCAAAAATTAAGTCAGCCGTGAAACAAAGGTCACGTAAAACAACACGGTAGGAACGTAAACTTCCCTCATCTGATGTACCCGATTGTGGGTCTATTGCAGTTTGACGACGGATAGTTGTCAGGGAATCAAGCACCTCCGTTTTTGTTAAAGTTTCATCTTGGATTTGGAAGGCAACGGCTTGACGCAAGTCATCGGGTAAACAAGCATCTCCCACATGAACTGCTGCCATTGTTCCAAGGGTGCTACCAAGCGTACCGAACAAGTTACAAGCAACCTTCTCCCAATCCTGTTTATACTCAGAAAGTACAGCAATTAAGTTATCGCATTCTTCACTCAGTAATCCTTTGAGAGTGCGTCCTCGTAAGTAGGGAAATCCATAAGGATCATGCTCTACTTCTTGATCGATTAAACCCGCTACTCCATCCCCACGTCCAAAGGTGGTATCACTCAACAGTTTGATTTTCAGTTGATACGTTGACATCTGATTATTCCCTCAATGATATATAAAAATCCATTGCTTCGATAGCATCAAAATAGCCACAAATGCCATTCAGCCAACCTTTTTTAGCTAAATCTGTACTTTGACCGCTAAATTCTGGAAATAGTGGTAGTTGCTCATCTTTTATTTGGTAGTTTTTGAGGAACTTCTGAGTTGCATCTATCCCTTGACGCAGCACTTCTCGTAAGGCAATAACCTTATTACGACGACCTTTCCAGTTATCATCTTCGTTAAAATGTTGGACTACTTTTGTGAAACCTTTCCAAGTCCGCCAATCGCTATCTTGTTCTTTTCTCAAACTTATAGGTCGCATTTCTAATGAAGCAACTTCCTGGAAATCAGGAATTTTTACGCGATACTCGCGCTCACGAATTTCTGAAATTGAACCGCTTAAGCCACTAGCTGCTAAATGCCAATCTAAAGCTGAAAAATCTCTTTTGTTTTCATCTTTAACAAACCTTTTTGCATTTCGACACAAGTCTTCGCTAAGTTCATAAGCTCGTGCAAAAGGGTAATGAGTTTTTACAACGCAAATTCCCGCACAAGCTCTGATAGGCTTGGGCTTGCCATCGGCATCGGCAATGGGTTGTTTTTCCAGTTCTTCAAGATAGATTGCTGCCAGTTCAAGCCCTAAGCGTCCATCACAAACAAAAGTAACATCATCACCGCCATAGACGAGAGGACGGAATGGTAAGTAATTATCTTTTATCTCAAAATAACCTTTGACTTTTTTCTTTCCGTTTTCATCTGTTTGAATCGATTGAACCAGTATCTCTATTACCGTTTTCAGCGCATTAATACCAGCCTGATTAACGCTATGGGACAGTTCACGCATAGCAATAATGTAGTCTCGATTGGATTTATCCTTGCCAAACTCTTGAAATCGTTTACCCATACCATTACCATCAGCATGAATCACAGCAACATAGCTGGAATCTCCTTCTGAACGCCCCATATAGTCAGTTATTAGGGGAAAATTATAAATCTCGGAAGTCGTGTTGAGTAATTTTTCTCTAAGTTGACGATTTGCAAAATGAACTGCGTCCAGTTTTTTCTGAATTTCTCTAGAAATTAGATAAGGCTCGTCATCTTCAAATTTTTCACTCATTCCTACAGCAACTAATTGAGTCGATCTGCAAGTTGCTGTTACGCTTAAACCTAGTAATGGTGCAGAGGGTATTCTGCTTCGCTTTTTGGCATCCAAATCATTTTTCATCAAATCCTGAACTACCTGATAAAGAGATTGATTATCCCAATCAAACTCTTTATGGACAGCTACTAAATTGATACCCTGTGCTTCTTCTAAAATTCGCTTACTCAAAATCTGAGTAAACTGCACGGCATACTGCTTGTCTGAAAAAAGCAATACTGTATTACCGCCACCTGCATAAACTAACTCAGCAGCTAGTTCGTCATCTTCGATGTGCGGTTTTGCATCTGGTTGATGTTTTTCAGGATCGAATGCGTAAACTTCTTGGTGAATTTGGTCTTTCAACATACCTAAAGCATTTCTCGCCCAGTTATCAGTTGCTTGAGAAACTAAGTAAGATGCACCAATATTTTCGCGTAGGCGGTTACTCCCAAAAATATAGGGTTGAATCCCAGTTGTATCTAGTACAGTGACAGTGAATTTTCTCATCTCGCATCTCGCTCATTATTGCAAATCCATTCAGCAATTTTGTCTGAAAGATCAAGTAAATCATCACGCCCGAATACAGCTAGCTTGTAGTCTATTTTTCCACCTTCCGGAGAAGGATTTAAAACATTTACGATTTCTGTCTCTAGGGCATTAACATCTTTTTCGCTAGTGCAACAGACTAAAGCAACTCGTGCTTCATCCCCACCGAGTTGTCGCGCTCTGATATAAGCTTCAAAAAGTTTTGATTTACAATCGAATTTACGCTCTATAGTTGTACAAGAAATGGCAAATAATTGATAGCCACGCATAAAAGCAACATCAAACTGGAATTTAGTATTTTTCGGATAGATTGGATTCCGAATCCAAAATGAAGTAGCACTATCGTCAATGGATAGCTCTTTAGGAATATTTTGCACTTGCTGTAAAACATAATGCTCCAGCCATTCACCATCCAGCCATTTGCAAGTAGATTCCAAGCTTTTCAAACCTTGGTCTTTAACAGTCTGAAGGGATAGTTTTTTAGCTGCTACACCTAACTGAGCTAATGCTTGATTAATAGCCTGATATTTTTGGAGTTCAACAGTTTTATTGTCCCTTGTTATTTCTAACCGCAAGTCAGGCAATTCTAGGAGCTTACTTTCGCTTAACCATTTATTTTTATCTTTGGGCTTTCTAGCAGATTCCCGCAAAACTTGGTTACACCAAGTACGCCATAGTTTTATTAACTGCTCATTTGTATGAAACTCAGCAAAGGCTCGTGCAGCATCAGGTAACTCCGGCTGGTAAATAGGCTCTGATTTCTCTTGCCACATCCATCCATGTATTTGAAAAACTTTAGCAAGTTTTACTTCCAGACATTCTGGTTTAACTTTGAGGCGGATGCGATCGCCATCTTCCCGATCGATACACATCTCTAGCTTGCGTGGATCGAGATAGCTAAAAACAGTGTCGGGACGCTCTTTGCTGAAAACGGCTCTGTAAGCGTGTACAGCCATCGCTTTTGTACCACCCGTATAATTCAATCCAATTTTTCCCACTTTGATAGCTTCTAGTTTTGGACGAATCGCCTCTTTAATATGATAAGCATCGGATTCGTAATCATTAAGTGGCACAAGTTGAGCCGTCTTTAAGCCAATTGGCTCGTTACTCAATATTGTTTGTAAACGCTCCGCTGGATCTTTTGTACCCTTTGAATAAACCAGATAGGGCGTACCTCCCTTGTTTAACAAGAGTCTGGCTGCTACATAATTAGGCAAGGGATTCTCACCAATGAGCAAGAACAGATGATCGACTTTGTACTTATTCAACTCAGATGTGTTCATAGTGGCTAACCTGGGTATGACGTTGCTGCTGGGGTGA
>CAKZMA010000155.1 GCA_937127375.1 uncultured Coleofasciculus sp.
CTCCCCCTGCTTCCCCTGCTTCCCCTGCTCCTGATAACTGGCTCACTGATAACTGATAACTCCCTCATCCCTCCTGTTTCTCCAGGAACGCCGCGCACTCAACATGGGGTGTTTGGCTAAAGAAGTCTGCTGGTTGAACGTGGGTTAATTGATAGCCACCCAGATGACAGAGGCGTTTAATATCCCGTGCTAGGGTGGCTGGCTTGCAGCTAATGTAGACAAGGCGTTGAGGTAGAACTGACAGCAGGGTATCAATCACTTGGAGGTTGCAGCCCTGGCGTGGCGGGTCGAGTAATACGATATCTGGCGTGATCCCCAGTTGCGGCAGCACAGTTTCCACTGTTCCTGTCTCAAAAGTGACATTGGTAATCCCATTAATCTGGGCATTGATTTGGGCTTGCTCCACGGCTGTCCCTTGCACTTCGATCCCCAATGCCTGATGTACCTGTTTAGCTAAGGGTAGGGTGAATGTACCAATGCCACAATAGGCATCGACGAGATATTCTGTTCCTTGGAGTGCCAGCTTGTGCTGAATCACATTGAATAAAGCTGCTGCGGCTTCGGTGTTGACTTGGAAAAAGGTATCGGGTCTTAATTGAAACTCTAAATCCGCGAATATCTCCCGCAGATACGGTTGACCTCGGACACAATGGGTTTGATCACCGAAAATGACATTGGTACGGTGGGGATTCACATTCACACAAACACCCACCAGGTTAGGATCGCGATCGAGCCAGGTTTGGGCTTGCGTTTCCAGATTGGTTAAATTGGCATCAGTTGTGACTAAGGTTAAAAGCATTTCCCCAGTTCGGCGTCCAATCCGCAGTGACAGGTGACGCAATCGCCCTTGATGACGGCGTTCGTTGTAGATTGACCAACCTTGTTGCTGAATATCCTGCTTGATTTGGGCTAATAGGGGATTTAAGCGATCATCTTGAACGGGGCATTGATTCAGGTTAATTAGCTGATGCGTCCCTTTCTGGTAATACCCAGCTTGAACTTGACCCGTTGGCGATCGCCGCATCGGATAGGTGGCTTTGTTCCGGTAAGCTAGGGGAGAGTCAGCGCTTAAAATCGGGGCGATTTCGATTGAAGTGAAGCCGCCGATACGAGTTAAGGCTTGCTCTATCAGATTTTCTTTGACTGATCGCTGATACTGGGGATCAACATGCTGCCACTGACAACCGCCACATTTATCTGCCACGATGCAGTGGGGGCGAATGCGATGGGGAGAGGGTTCGAGAAGTTGATCCAGTTTCGCGATCGCGTAATTGGGTTTGACCCGCACCAGTCTGACGCGGACGTGATCCCCGGTTACCGTGTTGGGGACAAAAACGACGCGATTCCCCAACCGTCCCACACCATCGCCCCGATCATTTAGGTCTGCGATCGTCAGTTCCACCAGTTGACCTTGTTGCCACTGATCAGGGGAAACGGGGGGACGAGGGGGCGAGGAGACAGAGTGATCCATAAAAATAAAATGTAGATGTGTGAATAGTGACCAAAGGGATTGCCAGATTGTTACAAAAGAGGCGTATAAGGGATGGCTAAGAAGGGCGGGTTTTGTTGTTCAGTTATTGGTCTTAATTAGCATTAGTCCCTAAACCCGCCCCTACACTTGACTTTTTGCTTCTTGCGACCGCTAACTTTGGTTACTGCACCTGGAACACCTGGAGCCCCCCTACACCTGGAGCGCCGCGTCTCAACCGAAAACTTTTCGCTCGACTGACTTTATTTGTTGTAGCTTGAGTCGCTAAACTACAAATGTTATCTAAGTTAACCCAATAAGATGAGCGTAGTTAGCCAAGTTATCCTCCAAGCCGACGACGAGCTGCGGTATCCCAGCTCCGGTGAACTGATGGGTATTAAAGCCTTTTTGCAGACGGGTGAGCAACGGATGCGTATCGCTTCCACCCTAGCAGAAAATGAAAAGAAGATTGTCCAGGAAGCCAGTAAGCAGCTCTGGCAAAAGCGTCCTGACTTTATCTCACCAGGAGGCAATGCTTATGGGGAGCGCCAGCGATCGCTATGCCTACGGGACTATGGCTGGTATTTGCGATTGATTACCTATGGTGTTCTAGCTGGAGGAAAGGAACCGATTGAAAAAATTGGTTTGATTGGGGTCAAGGAGATGTATAACTCTCTTGGCGTCCCCGTCGCCGGAATGGTCGAATCGATTCGTTGCCTCAAAAATGCCTCCTTGGAGTTGCTAAGTCAGGAAGATGCCATGGAAGCGGCTCCTTATTTTGATTACATCATTCAATCGATGTCCTGACTCGAGACAACATTACTTGGTCATCAGGTCACCTTTGGATTGGTGATTCGGGATTCGGGATTCGGGATGGGGAAGCATTTTGCTCATAAGTATAGATTCCCAATTTTCCCAATCACCGCCTCATCTCACCAATCCTCAATGATTTATTGACAAATCCTTGATGATCAAGTATAAAAAACCGACAGTCTCTATGGGGAGAACCTGTCGGCTATTTGTGTGTTCCCTATTGATGACTCGGCTAGAGTTCAGTCATTAGCTAGTATGCAAAATTAATCCGCCTGAGGATTGCGATCTCGATCAGTGATTGGTTGTGAACTTGATCGTAGCCAATTGTAATGTTTGCTGGTGAGGCGAGATGTATTACACCAACCGAGGCTCTAGGCTATGTTGTTTGTCAAAAAACTGCCTTGGACTTCCTTATCGATCTTGTTCGCCACCCATTGCGTCTTTGGCTGGTTGATCGCGGCTTCTGAGTTAATCGCAGATGCGGATAGACCTTGGGTATTGTGGCTGATGGGGGCAATATATATCGTATTTATTGATTTAGCCCTAACTGCCCCACTAACGCTGATTCAGAGCGTTTATAGCAGTTGGCTGAAGTCAGATACTCGCGCTTTTATTTCCGTGATTGTGGGCGCTTTTTTGGCAGTGTTGATTCTCTGCTGGATACATGTTTTTGTCCGAATTCTGGTGCTGCTATCAGCCGGGGCGTTAGTGCGGTTAGATTTGCAAGTTGCCAACTTTGGTGAATGGAAAGCTTTCAGTGTTTTGGTCATCTTTTCCCTGGTTGGCTATGGGTTAGGCATAATTGCACAACAGATCATGAGCAGTATTTTATGAAGGTCATTTGTCAGGGAATAGTTAATAGTTAACAGTTAAGGTAGAGTTTTGAGTTAACTTACTCATCTGCCCCATCTCCCTCATCTCCCTCATCTGCCCCCTGCTGCCCCTGCTGCCCCTGCTACCCCTGCTTCCCTCCAAACTTTAATCCCTTTGTGGGAGTTGAATTTTCACAGCACCTTCTGGGGTGATGACTACTTTGCCGCCGAGTGCTTCAATCTGATTAATGGCACGTTGACGAGTGCGATCGTCCATAGCGTTTTGTAGCACCATTGACCAAGCACTGACTTGGGCTGATTTGCTTGAGGGATTGCGGGCAAGAAACTGGGCGGTTTGGCGGGAAATTGAGGCAATATACTGACTTTCTTCATCTTCATAAGTGCTTGCCCATTCTGCGGCTTTCTCAAAGGATTGGCGGGCGGCTTGGGCGTCACCGAGGAATAACAGTTCATCAATTGCCTTATAGCGCCAGATGTAATAGGATTTGCGAGGGACTTTGGGGGAAAGCTGCTGGAGTCCTTTTTCCATTAGTTCTACTGACCGATCTGGCATACCAGCATAGAGGGATGTGCTACCTGAAAGGAAAAAGTAGGCGTCTAAGAAGCGGGGGTCACGGGTTAGAATCACTTCAAAGTAGTCTGGGCTAAGTTGATAGCCGGTGACATCACGAGCTTTATCATCACCAAAATATTGCAGGAAATTGAGAAAAACCCAATCGGCTACTAGGTTATCAAATCCGAATGTTGGTACTTTCTGGAGGAGATTTAGGCGTACCTTTTCGGCTTCTATTTGGCGTTGCACTTCTGTGGGAGAGGGGGTTTCGCCTTTACCTTGAAGTTGATTGAGTCGGGGAATTTGTAACCCCCCCACGGCGATGATACAGAGGAGGGCAATTAGGGAAGGAATGAGAGATTG
>CAKZMA010000156.1 GCA_937127375.1 uncultured Coleofasciculus sp.
AATAGGGAATAGGGAATAGGGAATAGGGAATAGGGAATAGGGAATAGGGAATAGGGAACACCTCGACTTCGCTCGGTGTGTCATAGGGAATTCATGATGAACCATTCATGTTGCGGATGTATTCGCAAACTGTAGTCAGTTGTTGTTCTAACTCGCCAACGTTTTCCTGGATAGCGGCTAGAGAACCGGAACGTCCATGGTTTTCGACTTGGGCGGCTAATTCTGCGATCGCGTCCATACCTAAATTGGCACTTGATCCTCTTAACCGATGGGCTTTTGCATAAATTTGTTCATAGTCTTCAGCAGCAATTCCAATTTGGATATCCTTTAAATCCGCTTCAGCATGTTCAATAAAAGCGTGCAAGAGTCGTTCTTGAGCCGATTTTTTACCGAGGGTGACACGCTCAAGGTGTTCCCAGTTAATTGGGGAAGTGTTGAGGGTTGAGTTAATGTCTTCCTTACCCTCTGTCATCTGCCCTTTGTCCTCTGCCTTCTCGTTTCCTTCTGCCATCTGCCCTTTGTCCTCTGCCTTCTCGTTTCCTTGTGCCATTTGCCCTTTGTCTTGATCCTGTCTAATCTGGGTTGCCCAATACTCTAATCGTTCGCTCAACATTTCCTCATCAACAGGTTTGCTGATATAGTCATCCATACCAACTGCCGAACATCGTTCTCGGTCTTCGGGAAACGCATGAGCGGTTAGAGCAATAATAACCGGATGATGACGACCGTAGCGCTCAATCAATTTAGTTGTAGTCACATAGCCATCCAGAACAGGCATCTGACAGTCCATGAGAATGATATCGTAGGAATTTTGCTCGACTAATTCCAGGACAACTTGACCATTGGGGGCGCACTCGGCATCATAACCCAACATCTGTAACTGATTGAGAATGACTTGTTGATTGATGGGATGATCTTCAGCTAAGAGGATATTCAGAGGAGTCGCAGGTTGTCTATGAGTGAAGTCTCCAGTTGTTGTATGTTGGGCTAGTTCTTCCTCCTGCTGTTCTTTAATCATTTCGGGTGCTACAGCCGCCATTAAACTATCAAATAGCCGTGAAGCTCTCACTGGCTTGAGCAAATAACTCGCCGCTCCCACAGACAGTAATTGTTCGACTTGATCCCGTTGATTCATCGGCGTCATCACCACGGCTTTGGTGTGGCTCAACGCTGAATCAGAGCGAATGGTTTTAATCAGGGACCCATCCTCGATTTGGGGCAGTTGCCAATCACAGATCACCACATCATAAGGCTGGTCAAGTCTAGCGGCTTGGCGCAGGGCATCTAGGGACAGTTCTGCGGAGTTGGCTTCATCAATCCCAATTCCCCAGGTATTGACTAAGTAACGCACCGATTGGCGGGTGGTGCGACTTTCGGAAACAACCAACAGTTTCAGATGGGTGAGGGCAAAGGGAGTGCTGGGGGCTTCAGCGTTCGTTTGGGTGTCAAATTTTGCCGTAAACCAGAACGTGGAACCTTTACCCACCTGACTTTCTACGCCGATTTCGCCGCCCATCAAATCGACCAACTGTTTGCAGATAGCTAGCCCTAAGCCTGTGCCACCATATTGACGAGTGGTGGAGTTATCAACTTGGGAAAAGGATTGGAAGAGTTTTTCTTGACCTTCCGGGGAAATGCCCACTCCTGTATCGGACACGGCAAAGTGGAGGGTGGCATTTTTGGAGGTGGCGGTTTCTAAAGTGACATGGATAACCACTTCCCCTTGGGGTGTAAATTTAATCGCATTATTCGCCAGATTTAACAGAACCTGTCGCAGTCTAGCCGGATCACCTTTGAGTTGTCGGGGGACTTGGCGGTCAACTAAGGTTGCCAATTCTAGGTTCTTCGCTTCGGCTTGAGTAGCTAGCACATCAAGAACCGATTCGATGCAGCCATCCAGGTCAAACTCAATGGTTTCCAGTTCCATTTCCCCCGCTTCTAGTTTGGAGAAATCCAGGATATCGTTGATGATGGTCAGTAAATGGTCAGCACTACGGCGAATAGTTTGGGCATAGTCTCGCTGTCGAGACGTGAGTTGAGTCTGTAATAGGAGTCCCACCATGCCCAAGACGCCATTCATCGGGGTGCGAATTTCATGACTCATGTTCGCCAAAAACTTGGACTTAAACCGTACCGCTTCCAGTGCCGCTTCTCTGGCTTCGACTAATTCGTTAATCTGGTCGGTGGCAATGACAATCCCACCAACTTGACCATTGGCAGTATACCAAGGGTTAATTGCCCAGCGCATGTAAACGATAGAACCATCGCTACGTTCCCAGACATCTTCTGGGTTGGTGATCACTTGCCCGGTGAGTGCCCGTTGATGAATCTGTTTCCAGTGTTCCGGTACATCTGGGATCACCTCGTAATGGCAGCGACCAATGATGGATTGCCCCTCAAGCCCTTGCACCGTGAGCCACTTTTGGGAATGAGCCATATAGCGCATTTCGTTATCAAACATTGCCATTGCCATCGGCGCACTGGCAATGACTTGTTGCAGTTGTCGGCGCTCTCGCTCTAATGAGTCTAAGGTATTGTCGAGGAGTTGGATTTGCTCTTGGGTTTGAGCGTAGAGATGGGACTGGGTGCAAGCACTGGCAATTTGTTTAGAAATCGCTTCTAATAGTTCGATGTCACTGGGACTCCAAGACCAACTGGTGGCGTGGATACAGATTAAATAGCCCAACGGTCCAGTTTGAGGACGGATGGGAATCGCTGAATAGTGACCATTTTCCAGGATATAGGTTTCCTCTGACGATGGAGGCAGATCTGGGGTATTTTCTAAACCAGCATCATCCGATTGACCATTGACTGTGGAAATTTTCAAATCAACGGTCTCACCCTTGCGTAACTGACTCTCCAAGTTATCGGGAGTCTTTATCTTTAACTGTTTGGATTCGCTAGATAAACCCTTCTCCGTATACTCATAGGCAATTCTCAACGTCTGATTGTCGAGCAACCACCCAAAAATGACTCGTTCTAATCCCAGCAACGATGTCAACTCTTTTAAGGTAGCGGGTAAGGTGCGATCCAAGTCAAGTGAGGAATGAATGCGATTGGTCAAGCGATTGAGCAGTGCTTCTTTGGCGGCTTTAGCCCGTGTCAGCTCAAAGAGTTTCACCTGTCGCCTGACGAAAAATATGGCAACGAACAAGAGGGCGACTAAGACAATCGCCAGCAAATTCAGTGACCAAATCGGGCTTTCTATTTTCTCGTCGTTCATGACTAAGGCAATCGACCAGTTTGCCTCTTCGAGGTGGACATAGGCTACATAAACGGCTTCCCCTTCAATAGTTGCCTTTTGGATTCCCTGTTCTTTGTTGACCATATTGTCCGCGATCGCGGCTAGATCCGGTTCGGGTGAGTCTAGCCAACTGGGGGCGGGTGTTTCTGGCGTTCCAATTGTTTGTTGGTCAGGATAAACAATTGGCACTCCTTTAGAGTTGAGGGCAAAGGCGTAGCTGTCCTTGCCATAAGATATATTTTCGACAACTTCCGCCACGCGCTCAATATCGATCGCACCCGCCGCTGTACCAATGGTTCGGGGAGGCTGAGGGGGCATGGCTTGAATCGGGGCGGCAATGATAATAATCGGTAATTTGGTCGCCCGACTAATTAGGGGATCAGAGACATAGACTTTTCCCGCCATCGCCTGTTGGAAATGTTGGCGATCTTGAACATTTCCCTCTCCTTCATTGCTGCTTTGAAATGTCCCATCCGCCCTGATCACAGAAAACGAGGTAAAGTCCCGGCTGCGTTGTACTTCTCGTTGCAAGTAAGGTTTAATTTGCGACCAGTCCATCGATCGCAGAATCGGGGTACTGGCGATGGTTTCGACTTCAGCCTTGCGCGTGGCTAACCAGCGATCGATTTCACTGGCTTCGGCTTGCACTGAATTGAGCGCGTTTTGCTTGATGTTTTCTAGGATTAGCTGGCGCACTCCAAAATAGCTGACTGTGGCGACAGCGCCAATCGCCACCGTGGTTAGACCTACTACCATCCAAACTAGAAAATGACGGGGACGCCAAGA
>CAKZMA010000157.1 GCA_937127375.1 uncultured Coleofasciculus sp.
TATCAGTTCCTCATAAAGGTACGTTTGCTTGGCTAGATCCCTATCATGTTAAGCCGACAATGCATCGTCTACTTTGGCATCTAGGTTTATACAAGCAACTTCATAATGGTTCCTGTGACATTCGTAAGAGTCATAAACACTATGCAGTGGAAGAAATAACGGAAAAATTTAAGCCACTCGAACTTTTACAGGTCAATTATTGGGGATACTTTTTTGATCCCTTAATGTCATGGGCTATTGCCCTCTCCAAAGGTTCTCGGCGAGTTCCTGGCTACGGATGGCTAGAAGAAGCTTACGCTAAAGAGATAAAAAGCGACTATGGTAAACAATCATTCAATGTTGCACTCAAGTTTTACAAACCGCCTATTTCAGAACATGTTTAATGTATGAAATTCCTTATTCCGGAACATCAACGGCATCTCGTTCTGTGCGAATCCATTTATTTTCCGGTTTCACTAGAAACGCGAAATACAGAGGAATCTTCCACAAAATAAATTAAAACAGGTATAGTTCAAGGTGTTTGTGCAAGTATATCCTCAAGGCAAACTTGAGAGTACGTTAGGTTTGGCTATCACTCTACGTTTCCAGCGGGTGCGTTAGGTTTTAGCGGCTTCCTGCGGCTGGGGTGTGGTGGCGGTTTATTGGTACACTTGTTTCAATTCCAAAATAGCCGGATTACGGGAGAGGCTTATTCCTATTTGTTGCTCGCTAATCACGACTCAGTTACATCCACTGTATCCCGTTCGGTTTTTAACCAGCGACTCTGAGGCTTGATTAGAAAAGCCGGGTAGAGGGAAACCTTCCAGAGAATGTAAAAGGGAACAGCCAAAAGCGTCCGTCCTGGTATATCGGCACGGCAAAACTTAGCCCAAGATCCAATAACGGAGATCAGAATCAGTAGTCCCTCTAATCCCAACACCATCCCTGGTATCCAGGATACTCCCAATACCGCCGCTACTAATGCTCCTCCTGTAGCGGCTGCCCAGATTAAGAGTAACAGCGAAAGGGGAGGTACAGCTAATTCTAGAGCAAGGGCGAATAGATCCCACCGTCTTTGAGAGATAGATTCTTGCAGCAGTCGAGGAACTTCAGTGAACAACATCTCTAAATGACCATGTTCCCAACGGGCTTTTTGGCTTTTGGCAGCTTTATCTTTCATCAGACGCCCTTGGACGTGGGCGTCTTGGCAAAATAAGGGAGGATGTCCAGCAATGGCTAAATCCACAGCTAACTGCATATCATCCACGGTTTTACACCCTGCCAAGGATATCTTACTCATCAGTGACCACGGTAACGCCATCCCTGAACCCATTAACAAACAAGGTAATCCCAATCGCGTGAGTCCGACGGGACGCACTAAGTTTTTCACCCGCAGTGATAAGGTTGAGATCAAATCGTTGACTCCAGGATTGTCTGGCTGAGTCATCAGGTAAGTAGCTTGAACCGGGCATTCTGAAGCCGCTGCTAGTCGGGCTATTTTATCAATTGAACCGGGACTAACTTGGCAGTCGGCATCAACGAGTACCAGAACGTCAGGGGGTTCTGTCTCGATGCAGCGTAAGCCGTAATCTAAGGCGTACCCTTTACCCCTTAAATCCGGATTCTCTCGTTCAATCGCTGTTGCGCCGACTTGACGCACCACCTCGGCTGTGTTATCGGTACAATTATCAGCAATGACGATAAGTCGGTCTGAGTCAGTTAACTGAGGGAGTATGGTCTTCAGAGTGGCAGCAATATCAGAGGCTTCGTTGTGTGCTGGTATTAAAATGGTCACCTTGGGGCGGGGTGCTGGCTTCTCTTCTTTGTCTTGGTGCGGTGGGAAGAATGCCGCCATGCATTCGATAAACAGAACCGCGATGGGGATAAGCAATGCTAAGGCGATCGCGAGTAGGATAATCTGGACTAGGAGAAACAGTGGCTGATTAGTGACCATAGGTTTGAAACCTTTTTTGAATTATGCTCTGTTTTTATCCGGTTGTGTATTGAGTCCAGACTAGGGATGGGTGATAATTCTTGCCGGAACTCCCACGGCTGTTGCGCCTGCTGGCACATCACAAAGTACGACAGCATTCGCCCCTATTTTGGCATGGTTACCGACCTTAGCCTCGTAAAAGATTCTCGCACCCG
>CAKZMA010000158.1 GCA_937127375.1 uncultured Coleofasciculus sp.
CAAAAAAATTATGATAGTTGTACTCATAGCACATACCGCTGATGGCAAGCGCAGAGCAAATTCATTATATCCAAAAACTTTCATGGATAGCGCTATACACCAAATAAGAAGAGGTGGTTTGGTTCCTACCATTTCAGGTTTACCATCATAATGGGTGACAAGCCAATTACCATTAATGGTCATTTCAAAAGCATTTATTGCTCTCCTTGACTCGTCCCACATACGGATAGAGGGTAAGTGAAGGCGAAAAAAGAAGATGGGATAACAAGCTATTACAAATATTAATAGACAAACTATAATTTTGTGATTAATTAATAGTTCTATGAACCTTTTTGATTTTTTCTGAAGCGCCCTATTATGCATGAATACTCTTCTCCTTGTACAATTAATACTTTTTATGTAATACAAGTAGTTTGCTATGTCCCCAAGGAAGTCACTTGCTAAAGGAATATCGTTTTATTTCTTTATAACCCGTTATTGGTTTAAAAGCAACAACGTAATCATCCTTATCAACCCAATACCAACTTTTATCAGGCTCATCGTTCCAGTCATCATAATCATCTCTGTATAAATACCAGCCATTAAATTCAAATCCGCCGTCTATTTGGCTAGGTGATACCTGTTCCTCGCGCATCAAATCACGTAATGCCTGACAGCGTAACCGGTTCCAGGAGAGGTAATCATGGGTTGCGCCAATCGTGAATCCTCCGTAAAGTAACACCATTATCACAGCGATAGAAATAGACTTATACCCTTGTTGCAAGTCTTTTCACAGCATCGCAATGACTAACTTTTAAAAGCAGCAAATCTTGTGCGCCTACCCAGGTTGACGTACTACCTGACCAAAGTCCTGGCACAGGTGCTTGAGCTAATTCTAAACCTGCTTGTTGAGCAAAAGACTGAATCAACTGCAAGCTGTAAGCGGTCATTTGTTCAGGGTCATTTGGCTGAGCAACAGCAAAATCATTACCGTAGTTGCTATATTGATGGTCGAAATTAAATTCGGGTCGTGCGAACCCTAGGGGTCTTGGTTGTCCAGGTCTGTAATTATCTAGCAGAAAAACGCTGAATAGACATCGTCCCTCTGGCTTAAGAACCCTGGCAGACTCCTGAAAATAATTTGCAGCAGCTTCAGGTAGCATATGTGTGAATACGGAGGCTGCATAGACAATATCAAATGAGTTATCGGCATAGGGAAAGCAGTAGTTATTAGCCTCAATTTTACCGTTTGAATTATAGAAGGTGTTGTTGATATCTGCCCAGACAAAACGAAAATTTGAGTAAGCCTTATGAAATCTTTTATTCAAAAATTCTATCTTGTATTTGCAAATATCAAAGCCATCATAGGAACCATTAGATGACAGAATATAGCGGAGCGGAAAAGCAATCCGTCCAAGTCCACAGCCGATTTCCAGCACCTTGCTGCTTCTAGTTATGCCGCCATAAACTCGTAGGAGCATACTCCACTCTTCAGCCCATCTCAACCACTCTTCAAGTACATCAATACCTTCTTGATGCATTAAACTTAGAGGTGGAATGAGTTCAGGTTCGTAGGCGACAGAAGCTTTTCTAAATGGAAACAGATTAGTTAACTTTTTGAGTGTAACTTTCCTCAAATTTATCATGGTTATGTCTCTAATTGTAATTGTTGAAAATTTTCTGTATTAATCGACGAAGATCAGTAGTAATTCTGTGGATAGGTTTCCGGTGAACTGAATGAGATAACAATGTCTGAAACATAAGCTCTTACTCACAGTCTAGAACTAGAGGATGTTCAATAAATTTATTATCTCGATAGAGGAGCAAGTTTACAAAAATAAATTGTTTATCGTTCGCTTCACACCATTAACCGCAACAGTAGGAAAGGCTAATAAAAATTCTTTGAGAGACATATTCCTAGGATCGGCAGCCGCCGCATACCACTCAATCGCTTGGGTTGTTGACAAATACTGATTGACGAGATCTATATACTTTTGAGGATGAACAATATTATATTGATAATCTTTGTTTTTATTAAATTCTTCCTTGAGCAAATGATTGCTTTCTAAATAATCAAAATCTACAAAAATTAATGTATTTTGAGCATACCAAAAAGCTACATTTTTATTTTGCCATACTTTTCTTCTTATATAGTCCATTGGTAAGTAACCTCTTTGTTTAAAATGCTCAACCCAATACTCTTGCCATTGTTCATTGAAATGATTTTCTCCTCCTTGAAAAGGAATAGCCGCCGAGAAAAGAACGACTTTTCCTAGCTTGATTAAAGATTCTACAAACAATTCCGCTGAATCAATTCGCAGGTGTTCGGCAACTTCTAAGGATATCACTAAATCAAAATTACGCTCTATGTGTAATGGTTTACTCAAGTCAAAGCAAAAGAATTTTTCTTGTGGTATTTGCAGGTTTTCCCTATTTATATAGTCGCCATCTACCCCCAAAATATCTTCGACGCCATACTTTTGGAAGACTGATAACCACGTTCCTAAGCCACACCCCACATCAATGACACTCTGAGGATGGACTAAGTCTATCACCAAAGGAATAATTTCCTTAGCTGATTTTAGCGAAGACTCTTGTAGCGATCCAAAAAAATTTTCTGTATAAGGATTTTGAGACATATAGCAATTCTATTTGATTGATGAACAAAGGAGAAGTAAGGACAATGTAAATAACGAGAAGGTTGTTCAAAACTTGTTGGAAAACTCTTAAACCTTTAAATTAATTACAATAAATTCAATTAAAACCTGGTATTATTGTGACCAATTATACCTCTTTTTGCCAAGCTGATGCAGTTTCTGTTCCTTTAGCATCAGGTTTATGCTGGACATAACTTAACCAGGTAATGGGACTGAGCAAGGCACAAATAAACTCACGCTTAAGG
Organism: uncultured Coleofasciculus sp.; assembly: GCA_937127375.1. Classification (GTDB taxonomy): domain Bacteria; phylum Cyanobacteriota; class Cyanobacteriia; order Cyanobacteriales; family Coleofasciculaceae; genus Coleofasciculus. Next base: position 2,882 of record CAKZMA010000158.1, read on the forward strand.
GGTGATAAATGGGAGAAGGCAATATCATGGCAAAGCACCGTAGTCGGATTAATAAAAGTAGCATAACTCTGGCAGGATAAACCAATCAAATTTTTGAGTTCCTCTAGCGTGTAGCCACGTCGTACATGTCCCCATTCAGCCATGACATCAGTATCACTAGGGCAAATAGGTTTCATAAATTCGTAGTAAGGAAATTGCCAGTTTTCGTTAGGAGTGCTGACTAAGAGAAAACCACCTGATCGCAATACTCGCAGTGCTTCTGATACCGCTTTTTCATGAGTTTGAATATGTTCTAAAACATCAAACATTGTCACAACATCAAAAGAATTATCATTAAACGGTAACGCTGTGGCATCTCCACAAACAAAGCTAACTCGTTCCTGTTGATTGCAGGAAGCATTAGCATATTCGGGATTTAGGTCTAAGTTTGTAACTTTGGTTTGGGGGTATAACAAAGCAGTTAAACCACTCTGACCCCCACCTATTTCGAGAATATCTTGAAAAATTTGTTCTGGAGCAATGCGATGAATAGCCCGCATCTTTTCCCGGTAGAAAAAACCTTGAGTTAGGGGACGAGAAAAGGGATTTTTGGATAAAAATTGATCGAGTGGAGCTTTGTACATAGCTAAAATGTAAAAATTCCGTATGTCTGAATGAACTGATCATCAAGAAATATCCGCTAATTTATCATTATAGTCTTGATGTTGTAAATAAAATTTGATTCCGGCTAAACAGCCCAAAATTTCTGTGACTAAGGTTTTGTGCCTGGAACTAAAACCTCTGAGGATACCGCCTAATAATACCTTGGCGTAATATCCCGGTAAAATGACAAATAAGCGAATCAAGTTTCCCCAGTGTCCGTATCGGGCGAATTGAACTAACAGAGCAACAACATGTCCCCGCATGTATTGATACATCTGCTGTTTATAACGCTCAAGTTCTTTGCGGTGGTAGTGGAAAACCACTGATGTTGGTTCGTAACGACAA
>CAKZMA010000159.1 GCA_937127375.1 uncultured Coleofasciculus sp.
AGCTCCTTGTAATTTGCCTGTCTAGTGTGATTCTAGAAAATCTATGGGGTGATTTACCTCTTTCTAGAGTGAGAATTGTTTTGCAGGAATTGTTTGAGGGTTAAACGACGATTTTCCAAAAAACGACTCCAAAAACCTGGGATAAACTCATCCATCGTTTCGGCTAATGCCCACATTTCCAAGTTAATCATTTTGTACAATAGGTCATGGGAGTTCTCAATTTGCTCCATAAGCTGTTTGATTTCAACACTCGCAGGGGAGTTCAGCTCTTCAAAGGAGTGATCATCGGAGGTGTCATAATCGGGCTTAGGCATATCTGTTGATACTCTTTAACAAACGATGGGCGTTTGGGGGAGGAACCATAAGTCCCGCGCTATATCTAAGTCCAAAAAAAGTATTATAAATAAAGTTATTTTTTCCCGTAGAGGCAACTATTGTCTGTCAAAGATCCCTTGAATCCTTGGAATTATAAACCCTGGTGGTGTCAGCCTTGGTCGATTCTCCTGACCGGAGCCGTAATCATCACGGGGAGTTGGATGCTAGCCAAAACGCCTTGGATAACCCTGATAGTGGCTACCCCCATTTTTGTTTGGTGGTTTTACTTTTTATGGCTCTGGCCCCGTCTCTTGCGGCATAGTTACCTTGAGTTGACGAATCGCCAACCCGATCAAGAATCCGAGTCGGTTACCACCATTTATCCCTCCGATGAGTGAACGACTTCTCAAATCAGACGCTAGAATTTGTAATCAGTAGGCTTATTTAAATGATCCCATAATGGAAATGGATATGCATTGCGATCGCGGCAGTGCGACTTCAACCGCCCAATTACCCCTAGCTAGATGTAGCCAAGAGTGTTTCCATGGACAATCCTGCAGCAACCCTTCACTGCCCTAACTACCGCTGTCAGGCTGCCAATCCCCCTGTCAATAAGTTTTGTCAGAACTGTCGCACGCCCTTGAAACGGCGTTATCTGTGGGCGCTAGGATCGGGGATAGAAGCCTATCAGCCCGAATCGCTAATTGCCAACCGTTATGTGTTGGTCAAGGAACGGATTGTACTGGATACAAAACCAGCAACACCACCGGATACCCCTCAAGACATTCCGGAGGAGTTGTTGCCCTATTTGAGACTCTCTCCCTATCGCTTACATATTCCCCAAGTCTATGGGCGACTGACAGGCGGTGAAAGACGCCAAGATTCAGAAATCTGGCTATTGGAAGATGCGCCGATTCTGGAAACCGATATAGCTGGGTCTCAAGGAGAACTCTTTCCTCCCCTGAGAACAGTTTGGCAAGAAGCAACAGCGATACGCCAACTCAACTGGTTGTGGCAAATCGCTAACCTGTGGCAACCCTTAAGCAGTGAAGGAGTGGCGACAAGTTTACTCAATCTCGATTGGCTGCGTCCAGAATCCTCTATCCTGCATCTACTAGAACTTCAGAGAGATGAACCCGCCGCACCAACGCTCAAACAACTGGGTCAGTGCTGGTCTCAACTCCAACCTGACGCCTCCTCGGTCATAAACAAGTTTTTCGGGCAACTCTGTGATCAATTGACCCAAGGAAAAATTCGCACCGCCGAACAACTGGTGGGACTGCTTGATCAGGGAATCAAAGACTGTGGACAAGGGCAATCGCGTCATTATCAGATTTTTACAGGTACGGATTCGGGTCCAGTTCGCCGCCACAATGAAGATGCTTGTTACCCACCCATTGGACAACTATGGAGTCGCTCAACCGATGAAAATGCCTTAGCGATCGTCTGTGATGGGATTGGCGGACATGAAGGGGGTGAAGTGGCTTCGGAATTAGCCATCAACGTTTTGCGAGAGCAAGTGGAACGCCTCCATTTTGATCGCGACCATTGGAACCCAACCCATCTGACGCTACAACTTGAACAAGCCGCCTGTGACGCTAATGACGCCATCAGCCAGCAAAATGATAGCGAACATCGCTCTGAGCGACAGCGGATGGGTACAACCCTGGTCATGGCTCAAACCAGCGCCCATGAAATATACATCACCCATGTCGGGGACAGTCGCGTCTACTGGGTAACGCGCCAAGGGTGTCATCAAATTACCCAAGATGATGATCTCGCCTCCCGTGAAGTGCGATTGGGTTACACCTTTTATCGGTATGCTGTGCAACAACCCAGCTCTGGCTCATTAATCCAGGCTTTGGGCATGGCATCGTCTACCACATTACATCCAACAACCCAGCGGTTTATCCTGGACGAAGATAGTGTATTTCTGCTCTGTTCCGATGGTCTCAGTGACCATGACCGAGTGGAACAATACTGGCAAACCGAAATTCTGCCGATCCTGGACGGACAGCGTGATGTACCAACCGCCGCCGACCATCTCATCGAAATTGCCAATCGGCAAAATGGTCATGATAATGTTACCTTGGCGCTGGTCTACTGTCAGGTAACGGCATCAGCAGAAACAGCACCAACAGAACTTGCGCCGCCTCAGCCGGAATCGTTGTCTGTGCCGACAACATCGGAAACGGCATCGAACACGCCAACGACAGCCGCAATTGTGCCTTCGACAATGAAAACCCAACAACTGATCAGACCCAAGCGACGTCCTTGGGGATTAATGTTGGCAATTGTTTTTCTTTTGGTTGTGGGTACAGGACTGGCTTACGTATTATTGCCCCGGCGTTGGCTTCCAACATTTGTTAGGCAGAGTTCTAATGTTGATGCCCCAGTATCCGTATCGGTGACACCATCTCCAACAAGGGATTCAACACCAACGCCGGAAACGGTTTCCTCCTTGGAGAACTTGGCGCTGATGCGGGTGACTCGCTCAACGATTACGAATTCCGAAGGACAAGATGTTCCGTTGCTACTCCGATTAAAGCCTCCGGAGGAAAATCTCTCACCCATTCGGTCAATTCCCAGAGGGAGTGTCTTGCAAGTGATTCGTCAATCGTCCGATTCTGGGGAAGAGGATTGGCTCAAATTGAGAGTGTGTTCGACGGGGACGGAAAACGCCGAGACGCAATCGATACAGACAGCTATTAAACAGTCTGCCGACTCTACCCCAGCATCCCCTACCCTAGCGGACGCCAAACGGCGCAGCAACATTTATCCTCAGGTGCAGCCAGGAGAGAGGGGTTGGATAAAAGTTGTCAATATTCGCTCAAATGTTGACTTAAATGTTAATGCAACATTGGCACAAAAAGGCGTATGTGCAACGACGCCTCAATCTGAAGCGTCAACGCCTTCCCCAAGTTCTCCTTAACCGAGTACGAGTAGAGAGGTAGCGTGCTACCTCTCTACATTCCTTACTTTTGGTCGGGATCTGGGAAACCTCTCTCCAAACCTCTCTCCAAACCTCTC
>CAKZMA010000160.1 GCA_937127375.1 uncultured Coleofasciculus sp.
AACAACAAAACCCGCCCTTTATTCAATGGCGCTTTTAAACTCAATTTGTTCAAGGAATCTGTAATTTAAGCAAAGATAGGCTAAGGTTCCCTTACTACGAACCCAGCCAACGTTTTTGGATCAAATGGTTTCCCTTTGCTCTTTTTTTTGAGAGAAAAGGGTGTTTATTTTATTAATTTTGTTATACTATTATCACAAGTACATAAAGCAGCCAAAATACTATGAGATATTTACCGCCTCAATTCGATACCTGCTACACCGCCGAAACTAAAGCCCAGCAAGGGTTAGAGGATGTTGGTGTTACCAAACTCCTCTCCCATCTCAAGCACTACAGCGATGTTGACTTCGATGCATCCCAAATGCATCTAACCGATGCTGAAGTCAAAATCCTCGCCAAACTGTTTATTCAGCAGTTAACCCAAAGCCTCAACGGTAAACTCATCGCTGGCGCATTAAATACCCTGCGTCATGGTGAGGAGATGGAGGAGATGAGGGAGCAGGGGGAGCAGGGGGAGAATTGTTACAATCGCCATTTGCCATTCCCTACCCCTCGCTACAAAGACTGCGATCGCGTCCAATGGAAAACTCCAAATCCTGACTGGGGCGTGATTCTGGGGCGCTTCTATGAATATAATCACGATGGCAATCAGTGGACGATATGCTACCTGATTCAACTCGCCCCCGATTCGCCAAGTGCAGCTTGGATTACCGCAGATATGGCTTGGGAAGAGGACTTGGAAAAAATGCCCGATACTGTTGCAGTCAGCGAAGAGAATAGCTATTCCTACCTTTATTCCAGCCAGTCTCGCCGTGCAATAGTCACGCCATCTCTGCGTAGCCCCAGAGGACGCTACAATACCCACTATCCCCACCAGCCTCGCCCGATTACTCGGCGTGAACAGTACATCATTGACCTTTATTGTTACTGTGAATTAGGGATGACGCCACGGGACTTTTATGCTAAATGGGATGTCACCTATGAACAAATTTCTCACATTTGCGATCGCTCCCTGGGAACCGTACAATGTTGGTTTAACCGAGGTCAAGGACATCGCCCTCCTAAACCCGTTGATTTGCGCCATTTGGCAATTATGGATTTTTTGTTAGAGCATTTTGAAGAGATTCCGGAAAAACTTAGAACTATCCTTTGTTCTCCATAATCGGTGGGTATTTGTAGGGGTGCATAAACGTGCGCCCTTTATTGAATGACGCTTTTGAACCTAACCCACCCAACGCGATCAAGAAATTATGACTTTTTAAAATTCAGTATCAGACTATACTGTTTTTTTGAAGCATTTTCCGACAAAACTCAACCCTTAACTAAATTAAAGCCAAATCCGCCAAATCTTATCGTTTTGTTAAAGCGTGGCTTGTACTTCTGGTGGAGTTGGTTTATCGTAATCCAACAAGCTGATGGTGTCGCGGCGGGGATACCCTCCGTTAAGGTAAAAGGCAGAAGGCTCCGAGACTCCGAGGCAGAAGGTAGAATAAAAAAACGCTTGTATAGTAAGCTGTTGCACCTTTTTCCACTGGATACTGATTTCCGCTACGTTGCACCAGATAGCTTCCCAACCTCTACACTGAAAAACGGGCGCAAGGATTGTGCCCCTACAACCCTCGTCATTTTTGGGTCATTTTAAGATGAAAAGCAACCAACTGCCAAAAAAACAAGGTTTATACGATCCACAGTTTGAACACGATGCTTGCGGTGTCGGATTCGTCGTGCAGATGAAGGGGAATCAGTCCCACGATATCGTGGAACAAGGGCTAACGATTCTGGCAAACCTGGAACATCGCGGCGCCTGTGGTTGTGAACCGAACACCGGGGATGGTGCAGGGATTTTAATCCAAATCCCGGATCAGTTTATGCACAAAGTCGCCGCCGCCGATAACATTACCCTACCGGAAGCGGGTCAGTATGGGGTGGGGGCGATTTTTACCTCCCCTGATCCGATGATTCGCCAGCAGAGTCGCCAGATTTTTGAGAAAATTGCCACCGAAGAAGGGCAAAGAGTTCTAGGGTGGCGGGATGTTCCCGTGGATAACTCCCCCCTGGGAAGTATCGCTAAACTGGGTGAACCGTTTATGCAACAGGTGTTCCTCCAGCGTTCCCCCAACCTGGCTGATGATCTGTCCTTTGAACGGAAACTCTATGTGATCCTGAAACGGGCGGAAAAAGAAATTAGCCAGTCAGAGGTTGACCCCTGCTGGTATACAGCTAGCCTTTCCTGTCGGACAATTGTGTACAAAGGGATGCTGACGCCGATACAGGTGGGACAATATTATCCCGAACTCCATGATCCGGATCTCAAAAGTGCCCTAGCCTTAGTGCATTCCCGGTTTAGTACCAACACCTTCCCCAGTTGGGAACGCGCCCATCCCTATCGCTACATCGCCCATAATGGGGAGATTAATACCTTACGGGGTAATATTAACTGGATGCACGCCCGACAGTCGCTGTTTAAGTCCAAGCTGTTTGGCGATGACTTGGAGAAAATTCAGCCCGTTATTGATTTAGAGGGGAGTGACTCGGCGATATTCGACAACTCCCTAGAAATGTTAGTCCTTTCTGGGCGTTCTTTACCCCATGCGGTAATGATGATGATTCCCGAACCCTGGACAAATCATGAGTCGATGAGTGATCAGACAAAGGCATTCTATGAGTATCACTCCTGTCTGATGGAACCCTGGGATGGTCCAGCCTCCATCGCCTTTACTGATGGTACGACGATTGGGGCAGTTTTGGATCGGAATGGGTTGCGTCCATCGCGGTATTATGTGACCAAAGATGACCGGGTAATTATGGCATCCGAAGCCGGGGTGTTACCTGTGGAACCCGAAGACGTGGCGTTTAAAGGGCGCTTGCAACCCGGGCGGATGTTCTTGGTGAATATGGAACAAGGGCGGATTATTGCTGATGAGGAATTGAAACAGGCAATTATTACCGAACATCCCTACCAAAAGTGGATTGACGAATACATGGTCGAACTGGCACAGTTAAAAGATGCGCCAGAGGTAGCCCAACCGGAACCCGACACCCTGATTCAACGCCAAATCGCCTTCGGGTATACCTTCGAGGAATTGCGGATGCTGATGGCACCAATGGCACAGAATGGGGTAGAAGCTGTGGGTTCGATGGGTTCGGATACGCCATTGGCGGTGTTATCCGATCGCCCGAAGTTACTGTACAATTATTTCCAGCAACTCTTCGCCCAAGTCACCAATCCCCCCATCGATTCAATTCGGGAGGAAATTATCACCTCGGCGGAAACCACAATTGGTTCAGAACGCAACTTACTCGAACCTGAACCCCAGAGTTGTCATTTAATTGAACTGAAAACGCCGATTCTGACGAATGAGGAATTAGCGAAACTCAAATATGTGTCCGAAGGGGATTTTAAATCCATTACCTTACCGATTCTATTTGACCCCAAGGCTGGGGTGAAGGGATTAGAAACGGCGATGGATGAGATTTGCGCGAAAGCCGATCGCGCGATCGCAGACGGAACCAGTATCATTATTCTCAGCGATCGCGGTATTAATCAAGACCATGCACCCATCCCCGCCTTACTTGCGGTGGCTGGATTACATCACCACCTAATCCGCAAAAAAACCCGCACCAAAGTGGGAATCGTCTTAGAATCCGGCGAACCTCGGGAAGTTCATCATCATGCGCTGCTTATCGGGTATGGCTGCGGTGGGATTAATCCCTATCTGATGTTTGAAACCATTGACGATATGATTAGCCAGGGCTTGCTGGAAAATATTGATCGCAAGACGGCGCACAAAAACTATATCAAAGCCGCCACCAAGGGGGTAATTAAAGTCGCCTCCAAGATTGGCATTTCCACCATCCAAAGTTATCGCGGTGCCCAAATCTTTGAAACCATTGGACTCAAACAGGCACTAGTTGATAAATACTTTACCTGGACAGCCACCCGGATTGAAGGGGCGGATTTAGACGTAATCGCCCAAGAAGCAATTATGCGTCATCTCCACGCCTTCCCGGATCGAGAAGTGAATGGGCATACCCTAGATGCAGGCGGCGAATATCAGTGGCGCAAAGACGGCGAGGCACACCTATTAAGTCCCCAAACCATCCACGCCCTGCAAAACGCCGTGCGTCAGGGTAGCTATGACCTGTATAAAGAATATGCTGCCCTAATTAATGAGCAGACCCAGCAACATTTTACCCTACGCGGACTGCTGCAATTCAAGAAACGCGACCCAATTCCCTTAGAAGAAGTGGAACCCGTGGAGGCGATTACCCGACGCTTCAAAACCGGGGCGATGAGTTATGGTTCCATTTCCAAAGAGGCACACGAATCCCTCGCCATTGCGATGAACCGGATTGGCGGGAAATCCAATACTGGGGAAGGGGGAGAAGATCCCGAACGCTATACCTGGACAAATGAACTGGGCGATTCTAAGAACAGCGGGATAAAACAAGTCGCATCGGGGCGGTTTGGGGTCAACAGTTTGTATCTGTCTCAAGCCAAGGAACTCCAAATTAAGATGGCGCAGGGGGCGAAGCCGGGAGAAGGGGGACAGTTACCGGGGCGCAAGGTGTATCCTTGGATTGCTAAGGTACGCAACTCGACACCAGGAGTGGGGTTAATTTCGCCACCGCCGCACCACGATATCTACTCAATTGAAGACTTAGCCGAGTTAATTCATGACCTGAAAAACGCCAACCGCGACGCCCGGATTAATGTGAAACTGGTGTCTGAGGTGGGGGTAGGAACGATCGCGGCGGGGGTTGCCAAAGCCCATGCGGATGTGGTACTGATTTCCGGTTTTGATGGCGGAACGGGTGCATCACCGCAAACCTCAATTAAACACGCCGGATTACCCTGGGAATTAGGGGTAGCGGAGACGCATCAAACCTTGGTATTAAATGATCTGCGATCGCGAATTGTCGTAGAAACCGATGGTCAAATGAAAACCGGGCGCGATGTGGTCATGGCAGCACTATTAGGGGCAGAGGAATTTGGCTTCTCTACCGCACCTCTCGTGTCCCTGGGCTGCATTATGATGCGAGTTTGTCAAAAAAACACCTGTCCGGCGGGAATTGCCACTCAGAACCCGGTGCTGCGTCAGAGTTTCATTGGCAATCCAGATCATACGGTGAACTTCATGACCTTTGTCGCCCAAGAAGTGCGGGAAATCATGGCACAACTGGGATTCCGCAGCCTAAATGAAATGGTGGGGCGTGTGGATGTCTTGGAAGCGAAGCAGGCGGTGGATCACTGGAAGGCGAAGGGATTAGATTTATCCCAGATTCTCTATCAACCGGATGTGGGACCCGAAATTGGTCGCTATTGTCAGATTCCCCAGGATCATGGGTTGGATAAGTCCCTGGATATGAGGGTTCTGCTAGATTTATGCAAAGGTGCGATCGCCAAGGGTGAAAAGGTAACCGCTACCCTACCGATTCAGAATACCAATCGGGCGGTTGGCACGATTTTAGGCAATGAAATCACCAAGCGTCATTGGCAGGGGTTACCGGAGGATACCATCCATCTGCATTTCCAAGGAAGTGCAGGTCAAAGCTTTGGCGCATTTGTCCCCAAGGGTGTCACCTTAGAACTCGAAGGAGATGCTAATGACTACTTTGGCAAAGGATTATCTGGGGGTAAATTAATCCTTTATCCTCCCGCCCGTTCCACCTTTGTCCCCCGTGAGAATATCATTGTCGGGAATGTCGCCCTCTATGGCGCAACAGGGGGTGAAGTGTATATTCGGGGAATGGCGGGTGAACGGTTCGGTGTTCGCAACTCTGGGGTCAACGCGGTGGTGGAAGCCGTGGGTGATCATGGCTGCGAATATATGACGGGCGGTAAAGTAGTGGTTTTGGGTCCAACTGGACGCAATTTTGCCGCAGGAATGAGTGGCGGTGTCGCCTATGTGTTGGATGAACAGGGTGATTTTGCCACTCGTTGCAATACCCAGATGTCCGACTTAGAGAAACTGGAAGACGACGAGGAGATTGAAATCATCCACCAAATGATTGCCAAACACGTCGAGTACACCAAGAGTCAACTAGGGTTAACTATCTTGGCGAATTGGACAGAAATGGTGCCGAAGTTTGTCAAGGTGATACCCCGGGATTACAAGCGGGTATTGGCTTGCTTGAATAAAGCCGAGGAAGCCGGATTAAGTGGCGATGATGCGCTAACGGCTGCGTTTGAAGAAAACGCCCGCGATTTAGCCCGGATTAGCGGTAGCTAG
>CAKZMA010000161.1 GCA_937127375.1 uncultured Coleofasciculus sp.
TTTATTTTTTCTATTTAGCTTTTTTCGCCGGAAGCCCCACTTAGTCTTTTAGTCTTGGGCAACAATCTTGATTCATCGTATTATTCAACACTATCTTTTTTTTCTTCTTTTCTGTTCTTTAGTAAGTACGTCATCATTTCACCCTTACCTTTAACCTGAATCGTACCTCGCTCTTCAAACTGATACTTATCCCGCAAATGTTGATAGGTTGAGGCACTCACTTGAATTCCCCCAGGAACTCCGTGGGATTCCATGCGGCTAGCGGTATTAACCGCATCCCCCCATAAATCATAGATAAACTTTTTTGTGCCAATCACTCCAGCAACCACTGGTCCAGTGTTAATGCCAATTCGGATTTTAAACGGTTCACCATATTTAGCGCTAAATTGAGCCACTTGCTGTTGCATCTCTAATGCCATATCCGCGATCGCGTCGGCATGATTATCGCAGGGTGTGGGTAATCCGCCGACAACCATATAAGCATCGCCAATGGTTTTAATTTTCTCCAACCCATAAGTTTCGGTAAGCTGATCAAAGGCGGAAAAAATTTCATTGAGTAGTTTTACCAATTCTGTTGCCGATATCCGTTGCGAAAGCTGGGTAAAACCCACGATATCCGCAAATAATACTGTCGCCTCCGTGAAGCTATCCGCAATAGTCTGCTGGTTTTGTTTCAAGCGATCGGCAATCGGTTTAGGTAAGATATTTAGCAGCAGGAGTTCTGATTTTTCTCGTTCTGCCTCAATCTCAGCCGTGTAATGTAGCGATCGCACAATATACATAACCAATGTTCCGGTTAATAGCAAGCCACTCAACAGGGTTACTTCAGCCAGAGGCGGAATTCCAAAACCTGAATCCTGTGGTATTTCCCAGAAACTGAGTGACAATTGCTGATCAGCGACTTGAATAGGGTGGGTATAAATCAGATGGTTACGACAAGATGATCGATCAGGCTTCATCTCAACCGTTTTTGTCTGGGATTGATACAGCGCCAGATAACGTTCTGGATAGGGTAAAGACGGATCAGATAGGCAAAAATTTA
>CAKZMA010000162.1 GCA_937127375.1 uncultured Coleofasciculus sp.
AATTTGCCGGTTGAGAGTGAACAGCCGCAGATGAGTTTGAACACAGCCGCCGCCCGGAATTTGGCAACCACGACCAAAACCGTGCCGCAGATGCAAGGGATCACCCCACGGTGGCTGTTAAAGATGTTGCCCTGGGTGCAGATCAAGGGGGGTACTTATCGGGTGAACCGTCGGTTACGCTATACCGTCGGGGATGGACGAGTCAGCTTTACTAATACGGGCACCGACGTGCGGGTGATTCCCCAATCCCTATGTGAGCTACCCTTACTGCGAGGGTTTGACGATGTTGGGGTGTTAAATGCCTTAGCGGATCGATTTGTGCAACAAGAGTTTGCCGCAGGTGACGTGATTGTCCAGGCGGGTCAACCCGCCGATCGCGTGTTACTCATGGCTCACGGTAAAGTCAACAAGATGACACCGGGAAAATATGAGGAAGATGCTTTACGAGATGTACTCGCCGACGGTGACCATTTTGGGTACCAAGGTATGGTTGAGTCCCAGGACAGTTGGAAGGTCACCCTACGGGCGGTAACGAGCTGTACGGTATTATCCCTGCCGATTCAGGCATTTCGAGAGTTACTCAACCAGTCTGAGGCGCTCCAGTCTCAGGTCGATCAATTTAGAGCCCGGTTGAGACAGCCCCAAGACAAGCATGGTCAAGCCGCGATCGCTATATCAGCAGGACATCCGGTGGAAACCTTGCTACCAGGGACGTTTGTGGATTACGAATTAAAACCGCGCGAGTATGAGTTGAGTGTGGCTCAAACCATTTTGCGGATCAACACGCGAGTGGCTGATCTGTACAATGAACCCATCAATCAGGTTGAGCAACAGTTACGGCTAACGATTGAGGCGTTGCGGGAACGGCAGGAATACGAAGTGATTAATAACCGCGAATTCGGGTTATTGCACAATGCGGATCTCAAGGAGCGCATTTTTACCCGCACCGGTCCACCTACCCCAAATGACATGGATGAACTCCTCTCTCTGCGGAAGAAGACGAAGTTCTTCCTGGCTCACCCCCGCACCATTGCTGCCTTTGGTCGGGAATGTAACCACCGTGGCATTTATCCCCAGAGTGTTGAGGTAAACGGGCAGATGATCTTCGGTTGGCGCAGCGTTCCTATCTTTCCCTGCAACAAGATTCCGATTACGAAAGCTGGTACTAGCTCCATCCTGGCACTCCGCATCGGTGAGGAGAATGAAGGGGTGGTTGGTTTACACCAAACAGGTATCCCCGACGAATACCAACCCAGCTTGTCTGTCCGGTTTATGAGCATCAACGAAAAGGCGATTATGTCTTATCTGCTCAGCGTTTACTATTCTGTAGCCGTGCTTGTCCCTGACGCACTAGGCATCCTTGAGGACGTCGAAATCGGGCGCTGAGCAAAGGAGGCTTCGTCTTTGGCTTCTGCATAGGAACCTGTATGCAGTTCAATAAACTTGGCGTTAATTGCCGCCGATGCTTCGATCTGGGCAGGATCGGCATCGATAAATAAATAGACTAACGGGAATCCCTGCCTCTTGCAACTGCGCGACGACTTCACCCAGGCGCGATTTTTGACCTGCAATATCCAATCCGCCCTCGGTGGTAACTTCCTCCCGCCGTTCTGGAACCAGAGTAATATAATCGGGTTTAACTAAGAGTGCGATCGCGACCATTTCTTCGGTTGGTGTCATTTCCATATTGAAGTGAGTTAGCACTCGCGTTTTTCTCCTGAAACCGTTTTCTCTACAGCCCTTTATTGTATCTGAAATTATCATAGAACTATCAAAACGATGCCCGCTGTCCTACTCTATAATAGATGCAAGCTCTTATTCCTACATCATGACTGTCCCAATAACTATTAACTTACCCGAAGGTTTAGTTGAATCGGCTCAACGTCTTGGAGAAGCTACAGCGCGAAATATCTCAGACGTTTTAGTTGATACGCTAGAGATTATTTTGCCGACCTTTAATAATCTCTCAGAAATCAACATTAATTCAGAAGTTTATCAGCTTTCCAATGAGGATGTAATTGAGTTAGCTAATTTAAAAATGGATGCCAATCAAAACCAACGTATCGGAGAACTCCAAGCTAAAGGAAAAAATACTGGCTTGACTGAATCAGAACGCTATGAGCTATTAGTTTTAATGTCAATTTATCAAATTGGTCAATTCAGAAAATCAGCCGGATTAGCTGAAGCCGTTCGACGAGGATTAAAAAGTCCTTTATTACCATGAGTTTTATATCTGAAACTCTACGCCAAAAAGTTCGGCAAAGAGCAGAAAATCGCTGTGAATATTGCCTCAGCCATCAAGATTATATTATGGGTAGATTGCAAATTGATCATATACAACCTCTAGCAAAAGGAGGACTTGACACGGAAGATGATCTATGCTTAGCCTGTGAACTATGTAATCAATATAAGTGGATACAAACGGTCAGTGTAGATCCTCAATCGGGGGAAACAGTCTCTTTATTCAATCCTCGTCAACAGGAGTGGAGAGAACATTTTACTTGGAGTACCGAGGGAACAGAAATTATCGGCTTAACGGCTTGTGGTCGAGCGACAATTTCTGCCCTAAGATTAAATAATAATTTAGCTGTTGTTGTGCGTAAAAATTGGGTGAAAGCGGGTTGGCATCCACCAAACTAAAATCATAAATTCCTCCCTAGTTTGTCCAGTGGCTAAACCACCCGTGTCAACTTAAGTTCAACCCCTCTCCCCGATTGATTTTCGTTATGGATGTTAGCAGTGCTTCACAGTTTAGATCCCCCT